>DAORCZ010000016.1:0-20733 GCA_035345735.1 Pseudomonadota bacterium
GCAGTCGTATGGCTGTCCGGGCGACAGCAGCCTGCGCTTCGCCGGCACGGCGCCGGTGGCCAGCGCAAACCGCGTCAGCTACCGCCACGGCGACGTCGTTGAGTGGTATCAGAACGGTCGGCTCGGCGTCGAGCAGGGCTTCGATCTGCAGAAGGCCCCGTCCTGCCGCACCAGCGAAGGCGCGGTGGAGCTCAAGATCGCCATCAACCACGCGCTGCGCGCTGCACTGTCGGGTGTCGATGGGGCACAGTCGCTGCTGCTGCGGGACGAAGCGAACGACACCGTGCTGCACTACTCGGATCTGTTCGCGCAGGCCGCCGATGGCAAGAGCGTGCCGGTGAAGATGGCGCTGAGCGAGAGCGGCAACGAGCTTACGCTGCGCATCGACGATCGCGGCGCACGCTATCCGCTGCAGATCGACCCGCTGATCTGGGCCCAGGTGAACGGCGCCGTGAAGGCGGGCGACCCCGATAATGGGGACCGCTTTGGCTTCTCGATCGCCTCGGCGGGCGATACCGCCGTGGTCGGTGCGCCGCTCGATGATGAGGGTGGAACCGATGCCGGCGCCATCTACGTCTTTACGATGAGCAGCCAGGGCACCTGGTCGCAGCGCGTCAAGGTGGCGGGTCCGTCGGCCGGTGCCAACTACGGCTGGTCGGTGGGCATCAGCAAGCTGTCAGCCGGGGACTATCGCATCGTGGCCGGTGCACCGCAGGACTCGTCGGGCAATGGCCTGGCGAACTGGTACCGCGGTACCGGTGACACCTGGGTGGCGGAAGCCGAATTCAGCGGCGCCGGCGCTTTTGGTTTCTCGGTCGGTGTGTCGGGTGACCGCGTCATCGTCGGTGCGCCCAACGAAGCGAGCAATGACGGTGTGGCCCGCGTCTACGAGCCGGATCCCCGCGTCACGCCGATTCCCTGGAACGAGACCGCAACCATCACCGATGCACCCGGCAGCGCCGGCGAGGTTGGCGTGGGTGTGGCGATCGATGGCGATATCGCTGTGGTCGGTGAGCCCGTGTTCGACGTCGGCGCGACCGATGACGGACGTGCATTTATCTACCAGCACAACCCAGCCGGTGGCTGGACGCGGGTAGCGACGCTGACCGCCAGCGATCGCATGGCCAATGCAAACTTTGGCTACTTCGTGGGAGTGCAGGGCCTCACGGCCGTCATCGGCGCTCCGAATCACAACGCGGCAGCCGGCGCGGCCTATACGTTCGACGGCATCGCTGGGACCTGGGCGCAGACCTCTCGCCTGCACACCCTGGCCGGCGTGACGCTGGTCGCCGGAAACCAGTTCGGCCATCCGCCTTCGCTCATGGGCAACATGCTGGTCGTTGGTGCTCCCTCGGCCGCGGGCTCGGAGCGCGGCTTTCTGTTCCGTCGCGCGGCGGGCACCTGGTCGCTGGGCCAGGTCTTTGTGCCGACGGCGGGCGGCAGCGGGGCGTTTGGTCGTGGGGTGAGCTTGGGCACGCCGGGTCACATCCTGGGCAGCGCGCCTGTCGAGGGGAGCGTTGCGGCGGGTTCGGGTGCGTTCTTCGACTTCGTTCTGCGCAAGCAGAACGGCGACGCCTGCGCCGCAGCCACCGAGTGCGCCAGCGACTTCTGCGTCGATGGCGTGTGCTGCAACACCGCCTGCGGCGGCGGCTCGACGGCGGACTGCCAGGCCTGCAGCACGGCGATGGGCGCAGCGGCTAACGGCACCTGCGGCGCGGCCTCAGCGGCCACCACCTGCCGCGGGGCGGCGGGCGCCTGCGACGTTGCAGAGCAGTGTGATGGCACCAACCTGACCTGCCCCACCGATGTCTTCGCGGCGAACACTGTGGTGTGCCGTGCGGCCGTGGGTGCCTGCGACATGGCCGAGACGTGCACTGGCACCGCGGCAGCCTGCCCAGCCGACGCGGTCGCAGCCGTTCAGACGGTCTGCCGCCAGGCCGTCGGGGACTGCGATGCCGCCGAGCTCTGTGATGGTCAGACCAAGATCTGCCCGGCTGATCTGCTCAAGCCCAGCTTCACGATCTGCCGCCTGCCGATCGGTGAGTGTGACCAGGCGGAAGTCTGCACCGGCGTCGATGCGGCCTGCCCGCAGGATGTGACGATGGCCACCGGTGTGCCGTGCAGCACGGGTAGCTGCCAGCCTGGCGCGATGTGCCGCACCGAAGCCGACCTCGCGGTCTCGCTGTCGGGTCCGCCCAGCGTGCAGCCCGGTCAGGATCTGGTCTACACGGTGAACGTCACCAACTTCGGCCGCGCCCCAGCGATGAACGTCACGCTCGCGATCATCCTGCCGAAGAACGCCCCGCTTTTGGCTTCAAGTGGTGTGGGCGCGACCTGCCAGTCGACGGACACCGGCGTCTCCTGCACGATCACGGCGCTGGCTCCCGCCCAGGGCACCAACATCGCGCTGCAGCTACGGGCCCCGACCGGTGCCGACACGATGAGCATCGATGCCACGGTGGCTTCGGCGGTCTTCGACCCCAACCCGACCAACAACAACGCCAAGCTCACCCAGAACTTGCTGTCGGCACGCATCTCTGGCGGTGGTTGTAGCGCGGCTCCCGGGGGTCCCGGCGCCGGTGGCTACGGTGCGCTGGTCAGTCTGCTCGGTCTGCTCCTGGCGACGGCTCGCCGTCGTCGCAACAGCAACTAGAGCGAAGCGCAGCAAAGAACTCAGGAACCTCTCTACCGATCTCTCGGAGGATTTATGCGCAGCTCGCTCTTCTCATGGTCTGGCTTGCCAGCTCCGGGCCGCTTGGCGGTCCTGGCAAGCGCCCTTCTGGGCATGACCGCTCTCGCGCCGTCTACGGCACAGGCGCAGAACCGTGGCTTTCAGGTCAACCGTTATGAACCCACCGCCGCTGGTGAGTGGTCGTTCTGGGTCGACCATCCCTGGTACTCGCGGATGCGGTACTTCGCGGCGGGAGTCACGCTGGACTACGCCCACAACCCGCTCATCGCCGGTCTGGTTCGCCCCGATGGAACGCTGACGCAGACGCAGTCGGTGATCGAGCACGGCGTGACCGGCCACATCGACATCGCCGGCTCGTTCTTGAACCGCGTTCTGGTCACCGCCAGCCTGCCGATCACGTTCTTTGAGAGTGGTCAGGCCTCGACCCTGACCTCGACGCGCGCGGCGACCAGCGTCTATCTGTCGGACCCGCGCCTGGGTGCCTGGGTTCGGCTCTACGGCCAGCCCTATGGCAGCGCGTTTTCGCTCAGCGCCGGCGGTCAGCTGTGGATTCCGCTGCGCGCCTTCACCGACTCGTTCCCCGAGCAGGCCAGCGATCAGCAGGTGCGCGGCCTGCTGCGCGTCGCGATGGGTGGCCTGAAGTACAACATCATGTGGTCGGCCACCTTGGGCGTGCTGTTCCGTCCCGAGGCGCGCCTGGGTGACGTCGCGGATCCGGCCGGCCGCACGGCGAGCTCCGAGCTGCAGATTGGCGGCGCCATCGCCTACGCCAACCTGGAGCACGGCTTCGCCATCGGACCGGAAGTGGTGCTGTCCAGCCGCACCAGCAACCTGTTCCAGCAGTACGCGACGAGCTTGGACCTGCTGTTGGGTGCGCACTACAACGTCGCCCGCATGTTCAACATCGGACTCGGCGGCGGCGTCGGCCTGCTGCGGCAGTCGGGTACGCCCGATGCTCGCGCCATGCTGCGCCTCGCCTATGCGCCGATGCCCAAGCCCGAGCCCAAGGATCGCGACAAGGACGGCGTCCCCGATATTACAGACCGCTGCCCCGACGAAGCGCAGGGAAGCCGCCCCGATCCCGAGATGGCTGGTTGCCCCGAGCGCGACACCGACAAGGACGGCATCTACGACGGCGAAGATCAGTGCCGCGACGAAGCGCAGGGCCAGACCCCCGATCCGAACAAGAAGGGCTGTCCGGCACGCGACAAGGACGGCGACAGCGTCTTCGACTACGAAGACCAGTGCATCGACGAAGCCAAGGGCGCAAACCCCGACCCGAACAAGCTCGGCTGCCCGGCGCGCGACAAGGATGGCGACACCATCTTTGATTACCAGGATATGTGTCCGGATCAGCCCAAGGGCGATCACCCCGATCCGGCGAAGCCAGGCTGCCCGGCTGGCGATAAGGATGGCGATGGCGTCTACGATCCCGACGATCAGTGCGTCGATGTCGCCGCCGGCTCGCTGCCCGATCCGGCCAAGCGCGGCTGCCCGCTGCCCGACCGCGATCACGACTACATCCCGGACGGCGTCGATGCCTGCCCAGATCAGCCTGGCGTGCCCAACCCCGATGCCAAGAAGAACGGCTGCCCGACCAAGCTCGTCGAGATTCGCTCGGGTCAGATCCTGATCAAGGAGCAGATCTTCTTCGATACCAAGAAGGACACGATCCAGAAGAAGAGCTTCACGCTGCTGCAGGCGGTGGCCGATACGCTCAAGGCCGTGCCGCAGATCAAGAAGATCCGCGTCGAAGGTCACACCGACAACGTCGGCGCAGCGGACTTCAACCTCGACCTCAGCAAGCGTCGCGCGGGCAGCGTGGTGCGCTGGCTGGTCGAGCACGGGGTCGATGCCGGCCGGCTGGAGTCGGAAGGCTACGGCATGAACCGCCCGATCGCGGACAACAAGACCAAGGCGGGACAGGCCAAGAACCGTCGCGTGGACTTCATCATCATCGACCCGCCGCAGGCGCAGAGCGAAGCCCCCGCCCAGGTGGCTCCGGCTCCGGCTCCGGCTCCCGCTCCCGCTCCGGCCCCGGCTCCTGCTCCCGCTCCGGCCAAGGGTGGCAAGGCGGGCAAGGCCGATAAGGCGGCGGCTCCGGGCAAGGCCGACAAGGCGGCAGCACCGGGCAAGGCCGATAAGCCCGCGGCTCCCGCCAAGGCCGATAAGCCTGCCAAGGCCGACAAGCCTGCCAAGGCCGATAAGCCCGCCGCGCCTGCCAAGGCGGCCAAGCCGGCTAAGCCCGCCAAGAAGTAATCCCCGCCGGAGAAGCCCTCTCCGGCTGACTCACCGCCCCCCCTACCCCGCCCTGCTCTACACTTAGGCTCTGGATCAGCGACCAGGGCTCCCCCTCCGCATGCGCGAACTTCGAGAGAGGCTCGAGTCGAGCCTGTTTACCCTTGAGCTGGGACTGGGCCTACTCGTCTTCTTGCCGCTCGCCGCGCTGCTTTTGGCCGAGAGCACCCACCTGCCGACGGGCCGCCTGTTTACCGATATGGGCCTGTGGACCCTGGCCTTGCTGCTTTTGGCCTGGCTGCTGGTCCGCCTCGCCCGCCACCTCCGACGGCGCTTCGTCGGAGAAGTCGCACCGACGGAGCCGGTGACCAGGCAGGACCTGCTGGGCTACGCGGTCTCCGTGCTGATCGGTCCGATGCTGCTCGTGTGGTTTGTCCCCCGCCTGCTCGAACTCCACCCCGAGTCCGTCGGCGAACTGTTCCACGAGCTCCGCCTGCGCTGGGTCGATGGCTTGCTGATCGTGATCGGCGCGTGGCTGTGCCTGCGACCAGTGCTCGCCTTCGTCAACTACATCACGCGTCGCTAGTCGAGCCCCAGATTCATCACCTCTGGCGCGTCGGCGGGCGGCATCGGCTGCAGGTGGCGCTCGACGAATTCCAGGATCACCAGCTCGGGCCGCTCGCTTTCGACAAGGCTGCTGAGCTCGCGCAGGCCCGGCAGACTGCCCACGAACAGCGACTGCGCGAACGACTCGGCGAGCGGCATCTGGCCACGATCGGGATTACCGGTGCGCATGAACGAGTCGTGCAGCACCACCACGCGATGCTTGCCCGTTGGCTGCGAGAACCACAGCGGGGCCAGCCAGGGCTGCGGGATCTCTTGCCAGTTATCCGGCAGCTCGCCGCGGCCTGCCCGCGAAAGGAGCGGGGTCTTGCGGATCAGAAACTCGCTGTGAAGTTTGCCGTTTTCGTCGGGCAGACCAACCAGATTCCACTCGCCGCCCTCCCAGGCCATCGACTTGATCTCGTAGTCCGGTGCCAGCGTTGGGATCGGCAGATCGGGAAACCAGTGCTCCTTGGCAAACCGCGCGATGGCCTGGTTGGCGTAGAAAAAGCCGCGGCCATTCCAATGCGTGTCCTGCGGGAAGTACACGAGTCCCTCGGACTTGGCGGCGCGTAGGACGTCGTGCAGCGGCAGCACACGGACCGGCGAACCCGTCGCCCGCAGGTGGGCCAAGAGCTGTTCCAGGCGACCGGGGCGCTGCGCCCGGCGGATCGCATCGGGAAGCTTTTCGGGATAGATCGTCTCTTTGTCCGGCGCGATGACGAACAGAAACTGGCTGCCCTTGCGCGCCAGCAGATCGTGGCGGCGCTCGAGATAGTCCTTCCATTCCGTGAGCTGGTCGGCGGTAAACGGGGTCAGCCCCAGGTGGTCTTCGAGGTTTCCCTCGCGCGTGTAAAACACCCAGCGGTCTTGCCCGATCAGCAGATCCTTGTTCGAGGCACCCAGCTTTACGGCGCGTAGCTTGGCCTCCCAGCGGACGAGGTGGGCGCGGTAGGCGAAGTGATCGCGGTAGAAGGCATCGATCTCTTCCGCCCAGTGCCCGCGGTTCCCCCAGCTGAAGTTGGGCGGCGGGGCCAGGTTGCGGTTCTCGCTCAGCGAGAGCGCGCTGCGCTCGATCCGAAAGAAGGCGACAAACGGAAGGAGGATCGCCGCCGCGAACAGCGCGACCACCAAGCGGTCGCTGATGCGGCCATGCCAGCTGTGATCGGGGATGCGAGCGAACTCGGGCTCGCCCAGCTTGCGGCCCGGCGGACGAGGGAGCGGCGAGGCCGACGACGAACGCGGCGGTGGCGTGAGACGCGGTGAGGCACTGTCTGAGTTTGCGGGGGACATCGGCACGGCTCAGAAGCGGAAGTAGATGAAGGGGTTGTAGGTGCCCGTCGCCAGACTCATGCTGCAGGCGAGGAGCAGCGCGAGGACGCAGGCCGCGCGCACGAGCACCAAGCTCGGCTCCAGCACAGCGACGGCCAGCGGGGTCGGTCCAACACCAACCGGGCTGACAGCCGCCCGCGCCTTTTTCAGCCAGCCGTCCAGCGCATCGCTGACTGCCTGCCGAATCGGTGCCGCCAGCACCGCCCCGAACAGCAGGGCCAGCGCGACATCGTTGGTCAAAAACCAGCGCAGCGGATACGTCGGATCAGCGCCGCCGCGACCGGACATGGCGCGGAAGAAGGCGACCGCTTGGCCAAAGCTCTCGGCGCGGAACAGCACCCAGCCGCAGATCGCCACCAGCATCGTGTAGACGTGGCTCAGCCGACCCAGGCGATGCAGCAGCCGGGCAAAGCTCGCTTGCCGTTCCAGCACCAGGAAGCCGCCGTGGTACAGGCCCCAGACGACGAAGGTCCAGCTGGCGCCGTGCCACAGCCCGCACAGGAAGAAGACCAGCACCAGGTTGAAGTAGGTGCGCAGGCTGGATGCGCGGCTGCCGCCCAGCGGGATGTACAGGTAGTCCTGAAACCACGTCGACAGCGAGATGTGCCAGCGCCGCCAAAACTCGCGCACGCTGCGCGCGATGTAGGGGAAGTTGAAGTTCTGCGGCAGCTCAAAGCCGAGCATGCGGCCGAGGCCAATCGCCATGTCGGAGTAGCCCGAGAAGTCGAAGTAGATCTGCAGCGTGTAAGCGATGGCGCCGAGCCAAGCCAGGCTCGGGCTCAGCTGCTCGGGCCGCAGCGCGAAGATGCGATCGGCAGCGAGGGCGACGTTGTTGGCGATGAGCACTTTCTTCGCCAGACCCAGCGAAAACGTCATCACGCCGCTTGCGAAGTAGCGCGCCGTGACCACGCGCTCGACGAGCGAATTCGCGACGTAGGAAAAGCGCACAATCGGCCCCGCGACAAGCTGCGGAAACATGAGGACGTAGCAGGCGTAGTCGATGAAGTTCCGCGTCGCGCGCACGTGACCGCGATAGACATCGATGACGTAGCTCATCGAATGAAACGTAAAGAAGCTGATGCCGAGCGGCAGCGCCACCTTGTGCAGGCTGGCCCACGACAGCTTCGCCAGGCCCAGGCCCCCGGCCACCTCGTTGTAGCTCTCGACGAAGAAGTTGAAGTACTTGAAGTAGAGCAGGATCGACAGGTTGGCGAGGATCGACGCGATGAGCACGCCGCGCTGAAAACGGGTGCGCGGCGCCTGCGGCTTGAGCTGTTCGATGTTGCGCTGCCACAGCCCGCCGCAGATCAAGAGCGCGGCCATGAAGTCGAGAAACGTCGTGCCGATGAACAGAAAGACCAGCTGCTTTTCGCCCCAGGCATAAAACAGCAGGCTGACCGCCATCAGGAACGTGTTGGCCAGCCGCAGCCAGATGCGGCGACGGGAACCCAGCGTCCAGGGCAAGAGCAGCAGGTGATACAGGCCCAGGACGATGGGTAGAAACAGGAACAGGAAGGTGACGGAGCTAAAGACCATGGTCGTCGAGCGGGGGCCGACTAAACCACGGATCCCATGGGGGTGGGAAGCCAGGGATTCCGCGGGGGTCAGGAAGGCCGATGCACTGGCCCTCACCCGCGACAACCTCTACGCCACGACTAGGCCGGGGGCGGCTGGGCGAGGGCGGCGTCGATAGCGCTTATGAGCTCTTTGCTGTCGGGCTCGATCGAGCTCGGAAAGGCGGCTCGCACCTGACCATCGCGACCGATGAGGTACTTGTGAAAGTTCCACTTCGGCGCGCCGTGTCCCTTGGCCAGCAGCTTGTAAAGCGGCGCGGCGTCGGCGCCGATGGTCTTGGTCTTTTCCCACAGCGGGAAGGTGACGCCGTAGCGCACCTGGCAGAACTTGGCGATGGCCGCCGCGCCGCCGGGCTCCTGCGCGCCGAAGTCGTTCGAGGGCACGCCGATGACCACGACATCGCGATCTTTGTAGCGCTGATGCAGCGCCTCTAGGCCGGCGTACTGCGGCGTGTAGCCGCACTCAGAAGCGGTGTTGACGATCAGCAGCACCTTGCCGCGGTACTGGGCCAGCGGCTGTGGCTCACCGGAAAGCGTCTTGACCGTCAGATCATAAAGAGGAGAGGCAGCGGGCTTGGCGGCTGTCATCTTGGCGGGCTCCTTAGCCAGTGCGGTGGCCGAGATCTGCGCCAGACCCAGCACCGCGAAACAGAGGGAACACGATGGACGCGACATGCGGGCCGTAAGATGCCGCGCTGCTCGCCCTGGCGTCACGGCTTTTGTAGTTCCCCCCGTGCGGGGCAGGCGCTTCACGACAGCACGGGCAGGTGCACTTTGACGTCGGTGTCGTGGCCGCGACGAAAGCGGAAATCGCAGCGGCTGCCGCCCTGGGCCAGCGTCTCGCGCCGCTGCAGGCCCCAGCCGAAGGCCTCGCTGCCCGGGATGTCGGCCAGGCAAATGTAGGGCGCGAAGTCGCGGGCCCCGACGGCAAGCGCCAGCTCGAAGATGGCGCAGCGCGTGTAGTTCACGCCGTAGTCGAAGTCGCCGGCCACGCCATCGACGAAGCTGAAGACCCAGCCGCCGAGCGCCCGCTCTCCCGAGCGCCGCGCCAGGAAGCGCGACAGGGATCGCATGAGCCCGCTAAACATGCCCTGGCTCGCCAGCCAGCGCTCGATCCCCGACATCGCGGCGAAGCGGGCCCGCGTTGCCCCCTCGCAGAAGGTCCAGATTTCTGCAGCAGACAGGCCGCGCGGCGCCAGCGCCAGATACATCGCGATGTACACCGCGCCACCGATCGAAAACGAGCGCATGTGCGGCGCCTGCCAGCCGGGGTCCGGGGCCTGCGCGAGCAGCCGCAGGAAGTGAGTCTCTGTCTCGGCCAGCACGGCGGAAGTGGTCGATTCATCGAAGCGAGCGCGCAGCGCAGCCGCAAAGAACGGCCGAAAGCGAGCGAGCTCAGCGAGTGCGGCCCGGCGGATACGCAGCAGCGACGGAAACGACGGAGACGGGGGCGCGGCGGTCATGCCCCCAAGTATCGCCTATTCCCACTCGATGGTGCCGGGCGGCTTGGAGGTCAGGTCGTACACGACGCGGTTGATGCCGCGGACTTCGTTGACCAAGCGACTGGCAATCGCTTTGAGATCCGAGAGCGGCAGCTCGCTGGCTTCCGCCGTCATGGCATCGACCGAGGACACGGCGCGGATGCACAGCGCCGATTCATAGCTGCGGCTATCGCCCATCACGCCGACGCTGCGCACCGGCAGAAGCACGACGAAGGCCTGCCAGGTGCGGTCGTACAGCCCGCGGGCGTGCAGCTCTTCGTAAAAGATCGCATCCGCACAGCGCAGGATCTCGATGCGCTCGGGCGAGAGCGCCCCCAGGCAGCGAATGGCCAGGCCCGGTCCGGGGAAGGGATGCTGATGCAGGATGTAGGGATCGATGCCCAAGAGCGCGCCGATCTCGCGCACCTCGTCCTTGAAGAAGCGACGCAGCGGCTCGATGAGCTTGAGCCGGCTCCACTCGTCGGGAAAGCCGCCGACGTTGTGGTGGCTCTTGATGGTGTGGGCGCGGGCTAGTTGGTTGTGCGCCGACTCGATGACGTCGGAATAGATCGTGCCCTGCGCCAGATGCGTGAACTGCTCGCGGCCGACGTGATCGGCAAACGTCTCGACGAACAGGCGGCCCATGCTGCGGCGCTTGGTCTCGGGATCGCTCTGGCCCGCCAGCGTCCCCCAGAAGCGCTCGCTGGCATCCAGGACTTCGAGGCGAATCGTCGGATAGTTGGCAAAGACGCGGCTCAGGTTGGCGACGTCGTAGCGCCGCAGGAAGCCGTGGTCGACAAAGAGCGCGCGGACGTGCGTGACCTGCGACAGCAGCACCGCCATCACCGTGGAATCGACGCCGCCCGAGACCGCGCACACCACCTCGGACACGCCGGCGAGGTCGGCCGCAAGCGCGCTCTTTACGCCTTCTAGCTCGTCGCGCAGGTTCCAGTCCGGCTGGCGCTTGCAGATGTCGCGGGCGAACGACTCCAAAAGCAGCTTGCCCTCGGGCGTGTGATAGACCTCGGGGTGAAACTGCAGGCCCCACAGCCGACGCGCTGGCTGGCCCGCGTGCGACGCCGCATCGCTCGTGGGTCGGATCGAAAACGCCGCCGGCTTGCCGCCCGAGCTCAAGAGCAGGCTAGCCCCCGGCGGCAGCGCGACCACCGAGTCGCCGTGGCTCATCCACACCTGCGTGCTCGGTGACAGGCGCGCGGTCAGCGGATCCAGCTTGCCCGCTGCGGTCTTCTGCACCACGGCCGCGCCGTACTCGCGATGGGCAGAAGCGGCCACCTGCCCGCCCAGCACCTGGGCCAGCCACTGGTAGCCAAAGCACAGGCCCAGGATGGGGATGCCGAGATCCAGCAGCGCGGGATCGGGATCGTAGCCCTGCCCGACGCTGGCCGGCGAGCCTGAGAGAATAATGCCATCCGGTCGCGGCGTTCGACGGGCCAGCGCAGCGGCGGGGGTGTTGCCGGCGAGGACCTCGGTGGCGTAGCCCTGACTGCGCAGCCGACGAGCAATCAGCTGCGTGTACTGCGAGCCGTAATCAAGGACGGTGATCATGAATCGATGGGTCCTTGCGCCTTAGCTCGCCGAGCTCGAATAGCCCGAGTAGTTCGGCGCCTCGGCGGTAATTGTCACGTCGTGGACGTGGCTCTCGCGCAGGCCGCCCGGCGTCAGGCGACGGAAGCGCGCCTTGCTCTGCAACTCGGGCAGGTCGCGGGCCCCGACGTAGCCCATGCCGGCCCGCAGGCCGCCGGTCAGCTGCTCGACGACTTGCTTGAGCGGTCCGCGATAGGGCACGCGCGCCTCGACCCCCTCGGGCACCAGCTTGGTCGCCTGATCGACATCTTGCTGGCGATAGCGGTCGCGACTGCCCTTCTTCATCGCCGCCAGCGAGCCCATGCCGCGGTACGACTTGTAGCTGCGGCCTTGGTACAGCACGATCTCGCCGGGGCTCTCGTCGGTGCCAGCGAACAGGCTGCCGATCATGACGGCATCGGCGCCGGCCGCGAGGGCTTTAGTGATATCTCCGGAGTAGCGGATGCCCCCATCCGCGATAATGCCTATCCCGGGCTCGCCGCTGCGTCGCGGGTAGTGCTTGCGCACCGCCTCGGCGACCTCGACGACGGCGCTCCACTGCGCGACGCCGACGCCGGACACCACGCGGGTGGTGCAGATCGAGCCCGGTCCCATGCCGATCTTTACGATCGTCGCACCGGCCTCGATCAGCGCCAGCGCGCCCTCGGCGACGCCGACGTTGCCACCGATGATCGGCAGCCCGGGATAGCGCTGGCGCAGCGTCCGCAGCGTGCTCAGCACGCCCTCGCTGTGCCCGTGTGCCGAGTCGAGGACCAGGCAGTCGACACCCGCTTCGACCTGCAGCGCGGCCCGCTCGATGCCCTCGTCCCCGACGCCGATCGCCGCCGCCACCATCAGGCTGCCCTGCGAGTCACGCAGCGACGAAGGATGCGACTCGGACTCGCGCCAGTCGCGCGAGGTAATCAGGCCCCCTAAGCGACCCGCCTCGTCGATCAGCGGGAGCTTTTCCAGCTTCCACTTGCGAAAGAAGGCCTCGGCATCGGCCCGCGTCGCCGACATCGGCAGGCTGTGTACCGGCGTCGACATGATGTCCGCCACCCGGGCTGTGCCGTCGGTGACATAGCGAATATCGCGCCCCGTGCACATGCCGACCAGCACGCCGCGATCGTCGACCACCGGGAAGCCGGTGACGCCGGTCTCGTGGATCAGCTGCTGCACCTCGTCGATGGTCTGGTTGGCTTTGATCGTGAGCGGGCTGTGGATGACGGCGTGCTGAAACTTCTTCACGCGCCGCACCATCTTGGCCTGCTCGTCGGGGGTGCAGTTGCGATGGAGCACGCCCAGGCCGCCGAACAGGGCCATGGCGATCGCCGTCTGCGACTCGGTCACGGTGTCCATCGCCGCCGACAGCACCGGGATCTTCAGACACAGCCCGCCGAGCCCGGTCTCAATGCGGCACTCGGACGGCAGCACCTGCGAATAGCCCGGCATCAGCAGCACGTCGTCAAACGACAGCGAAAGCTCCATCGCTTCGCCAGCAAAGCTCGGCGGCGGCGGCGTGCCCTGCGATGCCAAGGGTCGCATCCCCGGCGAGGTCCCCAGCGAATTCAGTGAAGCCGCAAGCGGCGAATCGGCCAGGGCGGAAGACGAGGGAACAGACGCTTCGGGGCTGGGCTTGGTCGGCATGGACGGTCGTATACACAAACCCCACCCCATAGTCACCCCATAGTCACCTATAGCCACCCATAGGCATTGAGCATTTGCCAGACGCGCGGTACGGTAAGAGCGATGTCTACAGATCCAGTCGCTGCCACCGGGGGTGAGGGGGCAGTTAGCAAGGACGCGGGGAGCAGCCGGATTCGCACGGCGGCCTCTTTGGTAGGTCGCACGCTCAAGGGCCAGTACCGACTTGAAAAGGAGCTGGGCCAGGGGGCGCACGGCGTGGTGTTCCGCGGCACTCAGCTTGCGCTGCAGAAGCCGGTGGCCATCAAGATGCTGCGGCCCGACGGCTTCCACGGCAACGACGCGCTCGACCGCTTCTCGCGCGAGGCGACGGTGGTGTCGAAGCTGGTGCATCCCAGCATCGCGCAGGTGCTGGACTTCGGCATCGAAGACGACATGCCGTTTCTGGTCATGGAGTTCGTCGACGGCAAAGAGCTGACCGAAGTGACCGAGAGCGAGGGACCGCTGGCCCCGGCCCGCGCCGTCGCCATCATTCGCCAGCTCGCCTCGGCGCTCGACGAAGCGCACGGGCGCGGCATCGTCCATCGCGACATCAAGCCGCACAACATCCGCCTGATGCGCTATTCGCCGGGCGGGCAGATCTTCGTCAAGGTGCTGGACTTCGGCATCGCCAAGCAGATCAGCGATGATGGCGGCGGACAGAAGCTGACCGCGACGGGGGCGGTGATGGGCACGCCGGCCTACATGGCGCCGGAGCAGGCGGGGGGCCAGCCGCTGACCGCGCGCGCCGATCAGTACGCGACGGGGATCGTGCTCTACGAGCTCTTGACGGGCAGCGTGCCGTTTAACAGCAAGACGATAAGCGGCGTCATCATGGCGCACCTGACGCAGCCGCCGCCCGAGCTGCCGACGCAAGTGCCCGAGTCGCTGCGCAAGATCGTCATGCGGCTTCTGGCCAAGGATCCAGCCGAGCGCTTCGAGAGCTGTGCCGCCCTCGATCGCGCACTCGCTGATTGCGAGTCCGCCTGTCGCGATGTCCCGGCGCTGCGGCGCGATCAGGCCCCGAGCACAGACGGCAAGCCAGCGACGCTAACCCTGTCGGCCACAGCCACTGCCACCCCCACCCCCGTCGAGACCGGGGCTTCGGGGCCGAACCGCAAGCTGATCCTGGGCGGGGCCTTCGCGGCCGCCCTGTGCCTGATCGGCGGGGTCGCGGTGTTCGCCCCCAAGCGTCACAAGCCAGCCGATCCGACGGCAAATCCGATAAGCAATCCGACGGCAAATCCGACGACGAATCCGGCGACCAATCCGACCGGCGGCCCCGATCCGGGCCCCGCTGCCAACGGCCACCCAGCCGCTACCTCGCCCACCAAGACGGGCGGCGGCCCTGACAAGACCGACCCGGTTCCGCCGACGGCGGGCACGACCAAGCCGCCCGGAAAAGACGGCGGCGAGACCAAGCCGCACGCGGTCACTGCCACCAGCCCCGGGACCAAGCCCACCGGCAAGCCCGCCGCCGAGCCGCCTGATGTCAAAGAGAAGCTCGATCACGTCGAGGCCCTGCTGAAAGCCGGCACCTGGGACGAGGCGGCCTCGGTTGCGCTGAAGACCACGTTTAGCCATCCGACGCCGCGCGCCTATCGCCAGCTGGTCACGGCCTACTGCAACCTGGGCGACCTCAGCCACGCCACGACCTACTTTCACCGCGTCGCGGGGGGCGACAAGCGCGCGCTGGTCTCACTCTGTCGCAAGCACGACATCGACCTGAACTAAACTAGGCTGCGTGCGGAAGCCGGGGGGCTCCGGACTGCGAGAGGCAAGGGGGGATCTCGCAGCGCCCTGTGGGATCGGCGGCAGCCGAATCTCGCCGCACGACTCCGTCTGTGCCCCCGCCTTTTTGATTGAGGAGCGAGCGCGATGCCTGACCACCACGCACCTATCCGCAAAGACGCCTTCGTCACCTATCTGCGCGGCCGCTTTTCGCCGGCCGGCTACGACGTCAGCGAGGTCGCCGACGCGCCGTACAAAGAACTCGTCAAACACCAGCCGGAGGGCTTTGCCTTCGGCCTGAGCATCGGCCGCGATGGCAGCGTAAACCCCGGCGACAAGGCGCGCGTCGGCGTCTGGTTTCGCCCGGCCGGCAAGGGCGGCATTGCCGAGCTCTCGGCGCTGCGCAACCACTATCAGGTCAAGCTGCAGCAGCAGGGCCGCGGCTGCCGCATCCATAGCTGCGCGCCGCCAGTCGGGACGTTTTTCCTGTTCTGGGAGACGACGGCGCCGCTGCCGGAAGGTGCCGTCTCCGCCTGGGTTGAAATGGTAGAGGAGCTCTCGGGGCTATGCTTTGATACCGATGCTCTGGATGCCTTCCTCACTGAAACGACCTGACGGAGCCTCGCGATGACGCCCGCGCACACGCCCCATCCTGCCCCCCTGCCTGCTCCCTCCGCTGTCCTCCCCCGCCGCGCCTGGCCCTGGCTGTCCGGGGCCGCGCTCGGCCTTGTGACTTGGCTGGGCTGCACGCCGGGCGATCAGAGCGGGCCCGCCGACATGACGCCGCTGCCCGATCCGCAGGTGCGGATCGCCCACTTCCTCGTCGATATCCCGTCGTTCGACATCTGCGTCAAGGGGCCTGGGGACAGCGAGTTTACCGGCCCGCTGATCAAGACCATGCTCCAGCGCAACGGCGGCGTGTCGTACGGCTACGCCTCGGGCTATATGCCGCTAAAGCCGGTGGCCTATGTCGCGCACGTCGTCTCGGGGCTGGCGACCAGCTGCAACGTCACCTCGCTGGGCGGCGTGCCGGATCAGAACTTGATGATGCTCTCCGGCGGCAAGCACTACACGCTGGCAGCGATGGGGGCCCCGCCGTTTACCGCCTTCAAGCTGCCGGTGGTGGCGCTCTACGAAGACGACGTCTCGGTGGTGGGCGGGCAGGCCCGGCTGCGCTTCATCCACGCCGCCGATGGCCAAAGTGGGCTGGAGTTCGGGAGCGGCAGCAGCGGCACCTACACCCGCAACTTCAGTGCCTCGGACTACACCAAGGTCGGCGATGCCTCGGGCCAGACTTATCTCACCGTCCCCGCCGTAGCCAACGGCACCTACAGCCTGCGTGTCGCCGGGGCGAGCGGCGATCTCGTGCCCCTGCTCAACAAGGTCACGCTGCTGGCCGGGGCCACCTACACCGCCACCGCCATCGGAGTCGCCGGCAGCGGAACTTCACCGCTTGCCATCTCGCTGTGCAACGACAGCGCCGCGCCCACCAGCGGCCTGGCCGCCTGCAACGAGCTCCGCTAGGCCCCCCCGCCGGATTCCTCGCACTCCCCGTCGCAGATAAAGATTGATAAAGGCGTAGGCGCTTATCTAACATTCCAATGTGGTGGATAAGCCTGATCTGTCATCTCCGGCCGGCTCGGGGGGATTCTCGGGATCCGCGCCCTCGCAGCCGGGGGAACCACGGGGCCGAGGGACGGGCTCCTCCTCGGGAACCGTCGGTTCGGTCGCCCCTAGCGCGCTGGCCAGCCTCGCCGGAAGCTCAGGCGCGTTGCCGGCCATCGACCCACCGCAGAGCGCCCGCTCTCGCCCAGGTGGGCCTCCCGCGACGCCCCCGGGCGGAGGGCCGCCGCCCAGTGAGCCGCAGGGCCTCAAGCGCCTCTTGCCCCGCTCGCTGTGGATGCAGACGCTGGGCCTTTTGGGCCTGTCGGTCGCGGTCACGGTCACAGTAGGCGGCCCGATCGTCGCGCCGCGCCTGCAGCAGCAGGTCCTGGATCAGCTCGTCCGACGGGGACGCACCATGGCCCGCACGCTGGCCAAAGACTACGAGCTGCGCACTGCCCTCAGCACCAACGATGCGACGCTGGGTGCCTCGGTGGTTCGCAGCTACGCCCAGACCGACGAGGACATCCGCTACGTCGCCCTGCTGCGCGGCCGCGAGATCTGGATCGTCGCGCCCGAGAGTGCCCCCAAGGACGAGATCCTCGCCACCCCGACGAGCGGCCCCGAGAGCGCGGGTCTCGCGACGGGGACAAGCGGACTGGTCCTGCCGATGGACAACAGTGCGCTGCGGCTCAGCGAGCCGATCCCGCTGGGCGATGGCAGCGGCGCGGTGGTGCTGGGCCTATCGACGCAGCGCTCGCTGGAGCGCGCCCTGCAGGCGACCATCGGCTCGCTGGCCACCGGCTCGCTGCTCGTCTTTACCCTGTTCATCCTGTTCTTCTTTCGCTGGGTGGCCGGCCGCCTGAATCGCATGGTGGCCTTTGCCCAGGGCGTCGCGACCGGCGTGCTGAACAACACGCTGCCCGACAACACCGACGACGACATGGGTCGCTTGGCGCAGGGGCTGCGGATGATGGCGCAGCGCACCGGCGATGTGGTCCTGCAGCTGATGGAAGCCTCGCGGCAGCTGACCACCGCCTCGTCGGAGCTCTTGGAAGCCGCGACCCAGCAGTCGAAGAACATGAACGATCAGGGGACCAGCGTCGCCGAGATGGGCGCGACGGTCGCCGAGCTGCGTCAGACCTTCATCGAAGCCACCAACAAGGCCGAAGCGGTCATCGATCTCGCCCGCCGCTCGGAAGAGTCGTCGTCGGGCGGCAGCTCAGCGGTGCGCGAGAGCATCGAGGGCATGGTGCACATCCGCGATCAGGTCGCGGCCATCGCGCGCACCATTCACGGCCTGCTCGAACGGACCGATCAGATCAACGCCATCATCGAAGTCGTCAACGACCTCGCCGAGCAGTCGAACATCCTGGCGCTCAACGCCGGCATCGAGGCAGCGCGGGCCGGCGAGCACGGGCGCGGCTTCTCGGTTGTCGCTCGCGAGGTGCGCAGCCTGGCCGAGCGCAGCAAGGAATCGACGGCCGAGGTGCGCTCGATGCTGCAGCAGATCCGCCAGGCCGGCCGCGAAGCCGTGCGCGTCATCGAAGAGGGCACGCGGCGGTCGGAAAACGGCGTCGTCCTGGCCAATGCCGCCGGCGACTCGATCCAGCGCCTCGGCGACACCATCGTCAGCTCGTCGGCGTCGGCGATGCAGATCGCCACCCTGACCCGCCAGCAGTCGGTCGGCATCGACCAGATCTGGCAGGCCACCAAGGGCATCGATCAGTTCACCCGCGACGCCACCCGCGGCATCGCCCGCCTGGAAGGCGCCGCCGCCAACATGAAGTCCTTGGCCGGTCGCCTCAGCGACATCGTCGGCCGCTACAAAGTCTAACGACGCCCGGGTTGGGTCGGCAGACTCGCCGGCACCGCCGCGCCGGGATGGCGTATGCTGCCGGCGCATGCACAAGTCGTGGATTGTGTTTACGGTCAGCCTGTTGACCTCTTCTGCGTCGGCGAGTCCGCTGTCGATCGCCGAAGCGGTCGAGACGGCGCTGCGCGAAAATCCCAGCATTCGGGGGGCCCTGGCCACCGCGCAGGCGGCGCAGGCCCGCATCGGTCAGGCCCGCTCGACCTGGCTGCCGCAGGTCACGGCATCCAGCCAGGTCCGCGCCGATACCAGCTACCAGACCGGGGTCGCACAGGGCGCCGAGGCCGTGAACACCCTGCGCTACAGCGGCGGCGTGCAGCTAAGCCAGTTGATCTACGACTTCGGCCGCACCAGCGCGCGCATCGGCGGGGCCGAGGCCGGCACGGCCGCTGCCCAGGCTGACAGCGAGACCATCCGCTCGCAGGTCGCGCTGCGCGCCATCGGCAGCTTCTACGCCGTGCTACAGGCCGAGGCCCTGCGCGAAGTCAGCCGGCGCACGCTAGAACAGCAGCAGCAGCGGCGCCTGCAGGCCGAGAGCTTCTTCCGCATCGGCACCCGGCCCGAGATCGACGTCCTCATCGCCCGCACCGCCGTCGCCAATGCCGAGCTCGCGCTGGTGCAGTCCGAGAGCAGCGTCTACACCGCGCGCACCCAGCTGCTGGAAGCCCTCGGCATCCAGAGCGAGCACGAGCCGCCGGCCCACGCAACCGGCACCCCCGGAGGCCCGCAGGCCTGGCTCGATCGCCCACTGCAGAGCGTGGCCAGCCCGCCGCTCGCCGTCGAGAGCAGCGAGCCGCCCATCGACACCCTTTTGGACGAAGCACTGCGTCATCGTCCCGACTACGCGGCTCAGCGCGAGCGCGTCCGGCAGGCCGAGTCCACCGTCGCGGCTCTGCGCGGCGACTACCTGCCGCAGCTCTCGCTGGGGGTCAACGGGCAGCTGTCGGGCAGCATCGGCGGACTCACGGTCGGGACCGTCGGAGGCACCAGCCGCCTGGACGTGCCGACGGCGGGTCAGCCGGGCTTTGGCTTGACCGGCTCACTGTCGCTGTCCTGGCCGCTGATCTCGGGCCTGGCCACCGTCTACGGCCTGCGCGAGGCCCACGCCAACCTACAGTCCGCGCGCGCCAGCCTTGATGCGCTGCGGCTGTCGATGCGCAGTCAGCTGTTGGCCGCGCTGTATCAGCTACGGGCCGCGGTGCGCAGCGTCCAGGCCGCCCAGGCCCTAGCCACCCAGGCCGGACGTCAGCTCGAAATGGCGCGCGGTCGCTATCAGGCCGGGGTCGGCAACGCCATCGAGCTAGGCGATGCGTCCGTGACCGCCGCATCGGCGCAAGCGCAGCGGGTGCAGGCGGAGTATGCCCTCTATGGCGCCCGCGCCACCCTGCTGTGGCATCTGGGCCAGCTTATCCCCACTCAAAGGCCGATGAGCCCACCCCTCCTGTGATCGGTGTGCCCTGGGTTCATGACCTCCGTTCACGATCGGAGGTCAACATCGGATGGGGCAACGGCCGATTATGGGCTCAGAGAAGGTCTACCCCGCGCTAGGAGATTCACCGCGAACCCGGTCCACGACCCGCGAGCTCAGCGGATTACGACCGTCCCGGGCACGTGCGTCATGTCGGGTGGGGGCTTGTCGGTCGCGAAGTAAATGGCGACGCCGGTCGCAGCGACTGCCGCCACGCCCGCCCCAATGCCGGCCCAGATGTACCAGCGCTTGTACCAGGGCTGCTGCACGGTCTCGCGCTGCAGGCGGGCTTCGACCTCGACCACCGTGTCGGGCATGACCGTCACCGCCGCCGAAAACGGCAGGTGCCGCGGCTTTTCGACCAGCAGCCGGTAGTTGCCGGGGGCCAGCACCGACAGCGGCTCAGACAGCGGCGTCTTGCCCTTGGGCTTGGCGTTTACGTAGACCTGGGCATCCGCGCCCTCGCTATCAGTCGTAATGCGTATCTGACCGTAGCGCTTGAAGGCCTCCGGCGGATAAAGCTGCTGCAGCCAGCCCAGGAGGCGTGTCTCATCGACCCCCTGCCCGCCCGACAGCGAGTCGGCGTAGCGCGCCACGACGCGCTTTTCCGTCACGTCGATGCGCTGCAGCGCCAGGACGACATCGCCTAGCTGACTGACCGCGAGCAGCAGGACTTCTTTGACTTTTAGGCGCTCGCCGACGCCGGTCAGGCAGCGGGTCTCGCCATCACAGCGGGCGACATCGGCATCGACCCCTGGCCCCAGGCGGCGGCGGGCTTCGACCAGGTTCACCACCGACAGCGAGGTGTTCTGCTGCAGCGCGACGGTCAGCCGATCGACCAGGTCCGATAGCTGCTTCACATCATTGCGGTA
>DAORCZ010000016.1:20833-25511 GCA_035345735.1 Pseudomonadota bacterium
GTGTTTTCGCCATGGTTAGCGCCGCCCGAAGAGTACGCTGGCCGCGCTCGGAATGTAGCCGTCCTGGTAGCCATTGAGGTAGGGGGTGCTACCCGGGCTGCAGGCGCTGAAGCAGGCCGAGCCGGAGTCCACGCCGGTGGTGGCGTTGTAGAACGTGGCCCGGCACGACTGGTTCTGCACCCCGACGACGTAGTCCTGCTCGCGCGAGCCGCTCTGCAGGTTGACCGAGGCGACGTGGTAGGTGTAGCCCGACCACTTCATGTAGCAGGTCACACTGGCGGTGTCGTCGCGGAAGATGAAGACGCCGCGGCTGGTCGGATAGGTTCGGTGCTGCACCCGCAAGAGCACCAGGGCCCGCGCCCGATCCGGGGTCACCGCGATGCCGTAAGACATGACATCGGTCGGCGACAGGAAGATGCTGACGCCGTGGGGAACGCCGCCGGTGATGTTAAAGGGAATGGTCCAGATCGGCAGGTCGAAGTACGAAGTCCGCCAGTCGGTGGTGTTCGGTTCCAGCACCCGCACCGCCGCCCGCATGTTGACGCTGCGATCATCGACGACGTCGTCGGCCCCGACGGTCACCAGGGCGTCGCCGACCACCGCGATATCGGTCACGCCCGGCGCCTTCAGCACGATGCGGTCGCCGCCGATGACCACCCGACCCGGCCGCATGGCCCCCGGCACCAGGGTGCAGGGCTGCACCAGGATGCGCTCGCCCTTGTCGTTGTAGGTCACCGCCGTCGTGTAAGGCAGCGAGATCTCTTCGATCTGTGCCCCGGTCATCGGGTCGTAGCTGCGCAGGAGCGCCTTGCCGTCGCCGGCCAGCGCGACGCAGTCCGGCTGATCGGTCGAAAGCGGCGGCGGTGCGTGCAGGACTTCGATGCGCCCGCTTGGGGCATAGGTGGCGGCAATCGGCGGCGCAAGCGGCGCCGCGCTGCTCGACATCACGTCTAGCGACAGCGGACTGCCATCGGTGGTGCGACTGCGCAAGCCCCCGAGATCGCGGACAAACAGGATGCGCCCGACGCGCCCCGTGGTCTGCGGCGGCCGCAGGTACGACAGCAGCACCGCCGCGCGATCCTGCGGATCAATCACGATGCTCTGCGCCGGCAGCGAGGGATCGAGATCAATGCTGCCGCGGTCTTCCAGCTTCAGCGTATCGACGACGTGCAGCTTGCCGGCCTGGCTGGCCACCAGCAGCGACTGCCCGTCGAAGGTCCCCGCCGCCGCGATGACCGGCGAGCTTAGGCCGCCCGACTTGTCGAACTGCAGATCGTACTGGGAAATCAGGGGGTTGGCGGCATTGGGATCGATGACGCGCAGCTTGGACTCGTCGCGCAGCGGCGTATAGATCTGCTGGTTGGGGGCAAAGCTGGCCATCGGCGGCGCCACCGGCGCGATCAGCTTGCCGCTGCCGCCAAAGAACACCAGCGGCCGACGAAGCTCCAGCACCACCTCGGTCTCTTTGCCGTAACCCCACGACACATTGCGCGAAAGCGCCAGGCCCAGCACCTGCTGCCCCGCCGTCCCCAGCGCCAGCATGCGCAGGTCGCGCGGCTCCGAGACCGAAATCCCCCCCAGATCCAAGTCCAGGCTCGGCACCTCGCCCGACTTCAGCGCATCGAAGCGACTGCTGCCGACGAGCGCATTCGACCGCCCATCGCGCAGCTCAATCGACGAGGCCCGCGGATCGGTCAACGGCGACAGCAGCGCATCATCCGGCGGCGGCGTGGCATGCACGCGAAAGCGAACCTGTCCCGGATCGACCGGACTTGCACACCCCCCCAGCGTCGAGGCAAGGGCCACAGCTGACACCAAAAAGACCTGCCGCATGCCCCGACTATAGCAGGGGCCCGCCTGAATCTATCGACGAACACGGGCGACGAACACGGGCGACGAACACGGGCGACGAACACGGGCGACGAACACAGCGACGAACACGGCGACGAACACAGTCGCCGATCACAGTCGCCGATCACAGGCCCGGCCCAGCCGGGGTGCAGCGAAGAAACGGCGGGGGCAGCCGACGCTCGCGACCTGGCCGCCAGGGCGAGCCTCTGCTCACACACAAAGTGAAGGATGGGGAAGGGCGAGAGAAGCTGGCGCAGAAAGCCACGGTGGCCAAAGTGGCCAAGAGAGATGCCGACGCCGCGGCAGCGTATGCGTTCTTGGGGGGGTGAAAGGGCAGATAGCGCCGGGGGGGCCGCCCAGGTAAGCGTTCATCCAGAGAGCGGGCGGCAGGGGGCAGCAGGAAGGCTCAACCGCATTAGCCCTGTTGCAGGCGAAGGCTGCTATGCGCTAATAGCGGTATCCAATATTGGATAGGTTCTCAATCACGATACGACCCGGCTGCCGAGCTGAGCCGCTAGGGTACATATTGAATCCGACGCTGGTGTTGAAGTTCGAGGACGTGCTGCAAGCGCGATCCGGCACACTCATGCCACCACCCACCTTGGGAACGGGAAAGGCGAAGCGCTCTGGGCAGTGGGTTCGGATGTATTCATAATCAGGATTGGCGCTGCTTCGGTTTTCCGCCAGGGTCGTAAGCGCGCTCGGCATCCAGCGCGTCTTTCCAATGCAGTGGGCGCCATCATCGGCCCAGCCTGCCTCAAACTCCCAGCCTCCCGATCCCGCGGTATTCGACGGGGTATTGTTGCCCTCGAGGTGATCGTAAATGTCGATCGAGGTGCCGTTGAAGGTATGCCCCACGCCGTCGCCACAGTAATCGGCGCGAACCATGCGCACGCAGGCTGCATGATAGTCGGTTAGCATGCGCTTACGTCGGCTGGTGCCATTGTATTCATTGATCGACTTGCTCTTCGGGTAGCCGTATTCGTTGCACTTTTCGAGCGCAGCAAACCGGCACGCAAACGTGAACAAGGTCGGGTCGTTAGCCTCAGATCCATCGTTCACATTGAAGACATCAGGCATCACGCTAGCCCAGATTGGGTTGTTACTGCTATCATATCCACAGATAGGTTCGTTATCACTCTTCGCGATAACTAGATATAAATCCATCCCAGGAACAAGCGTGTTGCTGTAGTCCGTGACCACTACCTGATCTTCCGCACCATTGCTGTAGCGGGCGCGAATCGTAGCCCCCACAAAGTCAGCACCCGAAATGTCGAGATTATCCTCCAGAACGAACCCTTTCAGCGTCGGGGGCGCGGTCTCAGTTGCTTCTACAACAAGATTCGTAATGGTCTTGTTCACCCCAAGGCCGTTCGATTTGAGACCGTTCGATTTGAGACCGTTCGATTTGAGGCCGTTCGATTTGAGGCCGTTCGGCTGTTCACCGTTTGCGGCCGTGTAGGGCAGTCGTAGAGCCGTCGTCCGAAGATCTGCCTCGTCCCGACCGTCCGAACAACCACTCGCCATCGATGTCGCCACCCCCAACGCTACGCTAAGAAAAACCTGCTTCTGCATTTGCTGCCCCCTTTTCTCCTCAAAATTTGTGCAATCGATATGCCAATCAACCGTCGAAGGCTGGGTGCTCACCGCGCAACTACACTGCTACACAGTCGCACACCCCCATCGGCGACGCGGAAGCCAGCGTCCACCGGGTTGCGGTTCTCAAGCCGGTTCGTCGCCTCTTCAAATCCAAATGGGCCACCTCGGAGCACATACTCGTTGGGTGCGAGGCTGCCGACGGTCAGTTCTGTGATGTTGCCCGTCATGTCGACCAGCCCAAACGGACTCGTTGACAGGGGCAAAGCCCCAACCTCGACTGGGCCGATGCCGTCTGGCTTCTTCCCGAACGTCTGGTCGTAATTCGCATCGCTCGGCCCAAGGGTCTGCCCGGTGGCATACATACGCAGATCCCCGCCGCGTGCTCCGCGCTCCCACTCGAACTCCGTACACAGGCGCGCGCCTGGGAGCTTGCCGGTGCTGGCCAGCCAGGCGGCATAGGCTTGGGCGGCCGTTGCGTCGATGCCAACAACGGGAAAACGCTGCCATACCTGCGACCGCAAGTGCTGGCGCCCAGAAAAGACCAAAGGCTCAGTATCCAGCGCGGTATGGGCGACGCTGCCGGGCTGCAGCGTCAGCCGCCAGTGACCGCCCGCCTCTAGGCTCAGGCTCACCATCCCGGCCCCCACTCCTCCCGCCCCGGACCCTACTTTGGGCAGGAAGGGCTCACGCTTGTCGACCGGCAGCGACTCTAGAAAAGGGATGTAGTCGGCGAAAGTCACCTCTGTCCTGGCGATCAAGTATGCGTCGGTCCAAACAGGGTGCCCTGGCGCCGTGTTGAAGAAGCGGCTGCGCAGGAGTTCCTGACCTGCGGTCCCCATAAAAAACCGCCCCGGCGGTATGTACACAAACCCTGGCGGGAGGCTGCCCTTCTTGGGCATGGGAACGTCAATTCGCAGCGCCTCACCGCGAGCCAACATGACTGGATACAGCACATCCTCTCGACCCGGCGCTCGCAGGGTGATGCGGTACGAACCAGCGCCCAGCCGCAGTCCTTGCAGCGGTGTCACGCCAAGGCGGCCTTGCGGTTCAGCCCGGAGGTATCCCCTCTCATCTTCGACGTACTTCTCCAACTGCGCCTCGGCGCCAGGCGGTTCTGAGGTCACGTCGACGGTCGCTGGGGCCTGCCACCGTTTCAGCAACATCTCTCCGGTATCGTACAGCGCCATGCGCTGCAGGAGGTCGTCGACGCGCTCTGGTTCGTTGTCTC
>DAORCZ010000017.1:0-11940 GCA_035345735.1 Pseudomonadota bacterium
CATCGCCCCGGGGCCAACGAGCCGGCCACCCTGCCGGCCATCTGCGCTAGTCTGGCCGCGCTGCGCGGGCAAGACGTGGCGACGCTTGCGCGCATCACCGCCGACAACGCCTATCGCCTGTTCCGGCTGCCGGTGCCTCGCCCCGACTCCCGCCGATAACTCCTCAAACGCTGCCGCGCGGCCCGTCGGCCCCGTGGTCCCAGGATGCAAATTATGAGCTCGCTCGCCTCTGCCCACGATCTACCGGACCAGGCGTCTCCCACGGCCCCCGCGCCCGCCCCGCCGCCTGAGCCCAGCGACGGCGAAAATGCCTATCGCCTGCATCGTCGCTTCGATCGCATGGGCCGCATGTTCGGCGATGCGGCGATGGAGCGGCTGTTCTCTGCCCACGTCCTTGTCGTTGGCCTGGGGGGGGTGGGCAGCTTTGCCGCCGAGTCGCTGAGCCGCAGCGGCATCGGCCGCCTGACCCTGCTCGACTTCGATCGCGTCTGCGTCACCAACAGCAACCGCCAGCTTCAGGCCATGCGCGGCACCATCGGCAAGTACAAGGCGCAGGTGCTGGCCGAGAGGCTTCGCCTGATCAATCCCCAGGCCCAGATCGATCCCCTGTGTCGCTTCTACGACGCGGGGACTGCCGCCAGCATCTTGGCGCTGTCGCCCGACTACATCGTCGATGCCATCGACAACATCACCGCCAAGTGCCACCTCTTGGCGACTGCGCGGCGACTGGGGTTGCCGATTGTCAGCGCGACCGGCGCCTCGGGCCGGCTGGATCCGACACTGATCCGCGTCGCCGATCTCGCCGACACCCGCATCGATCCCCTGGCCCAGGAAGTGCGCCACATCCTGCGTCGCAAGTACGACTTCCCCAGCGACGGCCCCTTCGGCATTCCCGCCGTCTTTTCGCTGGAGCACCCGCAGCACCCGCAAGAGCTTCACTACGACGGCGGCGAGGGCTTCGCCTGCGTCTGTCCCGGCGGCAAGAACGATCACCACTCCTGCGAGGAGCGCCGCCTGATCTACGGCACCGCCAGCTTTGTCACCGGCACCTTTGGCCTGAGCTGCGCCAGCGTCGTCGTGCGGGCCCTGGCGACGGGAAACCAGCCCTCAGTCGGCGCGGTTTCGGCCGCGACCTAGGCGGCGGCTAGCGGCGGTCTTCGTCGCTGTCGTCCGCCGGCTCGCGATCGTCGGGGCCATCGGGCGCGGCGGAGAACAGCGACGCCTTGATGTCGCTGACGGCCACGCCATGCTGCGCCGCAACCTGTACGTAGGCAATCTGAGCCAGCTGTCCCCGGCTCGGTTTATTTACTTGGGCCAAGAGCTGCGGGGTCACCGCCGAACGCAGCTGAGGCTCGCCTAGCTCGTCGCACATGCGCTGGGCTGCAGCCAGTCCCTCCGCTTCCGGAAGAATCCTAGGCTGCTGTCGCAGGCTCAGGACAAGGCGCAGCCAGGCGTGCAGATCCCAGCTGTAGGCCACCCACGGCGGAAGCTGCCGCAGATCGCTCGGCAGGCTGGGGGCAGAAAGCCAGGTGGCGAGGGCGGCGCGGCGCTCCTCCAAGGTCTCTATCGGCAGTGCCTGCCACTCGCGCAGGGCCCCGGGAAAGCGCGCCGCGACCTCGACCATCGACTGCCGCCGCGCTGGGCTGCGCTCGGGCTTTTGCCGATGCAGCGCCAGCAGGCGCTCGTACTTTTCGTGCAGCGCGGCGAGCTGCTGACGGATGCGCATCCCCCGGCGCGAACCCTAGCCTTCCTGCGGCGTGCGCGAGGAGTCGGCCTCGGCGACCACGGCATCGCCCCCCTCGTCGAGGATACCGAGGGCAATGGTCAGGGCGCGGCGGGTGCGCTTGCGCTGATCGTCATCGGCCAGCAGGCGCTGATAGGCGGCCTGCACCTGCTCTTGCACCGTCTGCAGCTCGGCGGTCAGCGCCGACACCTGGGCCTGCGTCGCGGACAGGCTGGCCTGCAGGCTGGCCGCGTTGCCCTCTAGCTCGCTGTGGCGGCCGCGCAGTGCGGCGTGATCGCTCTCCAGGCCCTGCTTCTGCTGCAGGAGTTCGCCCAGGCGCAGCTCCAGCCCAGAGGCACGCTCCGACAGCGCCGCCCGCTCGCGCTGCAGGCTATCGCGCTCGTCGACCACGGCGCGATAACGCGCCTCGGCATCGCGGCGCTCTTGCAGGATGATGCCCTCGTAGTGCGCGGTCAGCTGCTGCCGCTGATCTTCGGTTGTCTGCTGCGCCTGCCGCAGCGCCACCTGCAGGGCGGTGATCTCGCCCCCGGCCTGGCTGCGCAACTGCTCTAGCTGGCTGGCGGCGGTGTTTTGGGTCTGCGCCAGCTCCTCGTGCAGTGCGGCGACGGCGCTGCTGTGGCTCTGGGTCAGGGCGGTGATCTCGGCCTCGTGCTTGCGGGCCCGCTCCTCGAAGCGCGCCTGATACTGCGCCTCGAACTGTGCCCAGGCCTGCGCCTGTCGCGCCTCGCTCTCACGTTTCGCTTCGTCGTAGGCGGCCTGCCGCTGGCTCAGCTCCTGCTCGTGGCGAGTCTGCAGCGCGGCTTCGCGCTGGGCGCGATCCAGCACCATCTGCTGCATCGCCGCATCGGCCCGCGCCTGCTCTTGGGCCAGCGCCGCCGCCGCCGCCTGCTTGGCTTCGGATAACGCGGCCTCCAGCCGGCCTCGCACCTCGGAAAGCGTCGCTTCCGCCCGCCGACGCTCTTCGGCCAGCGCCGCTTCCCCGCGCGCCGCTTCGGTCTCTAGTCGCTTGCGCGTGCTCTGCAGATCTTCATCAGCGCGCGACAGCTTGCGCTGCGCATCTTCCAGACGACCCTTGAGTCCCTTTTCGCGCTCGTGCCAGACGTCCTTGTCCTGGGTCAGCGCTTCGATCTTTTCCTGGTAACCCAGGCTCTCGCGCTCGACGTGCAGCAGCTTCTCGTCGAGCTCTCGGCGCTGCCGCTCTTGCTCGCGCGCCTTGTCGCGGGAATCGAGGACCTGGCGATCCTTGGCATCCAGCGAGTCGCGCAGATCGAGGATCTCTTTGTCTTTCTTGTTGATGATCTCTTTGAGCGTGATCAGCTCGCGGCTCTGCGACAGGCCCCCGCTCGACGGAGTTCCGCCGGCGCGGGCCGCTGCTGCGGCAGCTGCGATCTTGGCTTCGTCGACTTCGCTTTGCAGCTTGCTGCGTTCGACGTTGAAGTGACTGATGGTGCCGCGCAGGCGCTCGATCTCGTCGTTCTGGCGATCGCGCTCCCGCCGGAGCTCGGTGAGCTCGCTGAGGGCTGCGTCCGCGCGTGCCGACTCGGCCCGGACCTGCTCGGCCTGCGCACCCGCCCCGGCGGCGCTCTGCGCACTGGCCCGCTGCAGCGCCTCCTGCGCCTCGGCAAGCTGGCTACGCAGGGCGCTGAACTCGGCGGCCAGGCGGTCGTGTCCGGCGATCAGATCGTCGCGCTCAGCAATCAGGCGCTCCAGACGATCGCGGCTCTCGCGGGTCTCGGCCTGCAGGCGATCGCGCTCGCTCTGCAAAAGATCGCGCTCGGTAGTCAGACGGGCCTGGGCCGCCACCAGCTCCGGCGGGGGGCCTTTGCTCTCGGCCCCGCGCAGGGCATCGCGCTCGGCGGCGACCTGGTTGCGCTCCAGCAGGAGCTGATTGCGCTCGGCCACCAGTTGATCGCGCTCAGCCTGCGTGCGGCGCAGATCGCTGCTCGCCTGGTCTAGCTGCGAAGTGCCGCGCTCGCGCTCATTTTGCAGGCGATCTCGCTCGGCTTGCAGGCGGTCGCGCTCGCTGGCCAGGAGGTCGCGCTGATCGTGCCAGTAGCTGACCTGGGCCTCGGCCTTTTCGGCGCGGGCCACGGCTTCCTGCAGCGCTTTTTCGGCGGCGGCGCGACCGGCATCACTGGAAAGTGGCAGCGTCGTTCGTCCGGGATCGCTGAGATCGCTCGACGCCGTGCGCTGCACGAGCAGCGTCGCCGAGGGATCGCTCGACGGCGTGAGCCGGCGCACCGCCCCGGGGGCAGGCGTCGGGTCGCCGCTTGCTACCGTCTTGCGAGCCCCGGGCGGAACGTCGAGATCAATGCGGCGATTAAGCGGTGCCGTGGCATCGACGAGCGGGGCGCGCGACAGACCGCTGGGGTCCCCACGACCGCCGCGATCGCTCACGGCTGGACGTGGATCGATGGGAACCGTGGCTGCCATCTGGGCCGGCGTGACCGGTGTCTTGTGCGAGGGCGCAGGCGAGACGCTCGATGGCGCGATGGCGGCAAACGCCGACTCGGTCTCGACATCGATCTCGCGATCCACGCCAACCCCGCGCGCCTTCGGAAGGACCAAGCTGCCCGTCGAGATCTCCTCTTCGATGACCGCTTCGTCGATCGAGAGTTCTTCCAGCACCGCATCATCCAGCGACAGTGCGTCGTCCGAGTTCGCAGCGCGCAGACCGACGATGCGATCGACTTTGCTGAGCAGCACTTCGATGCTGTACGGCTTGTGCAGATACTCTTCGGCGCGAGTGCGCAGCTTCTTGTGATCTTCGAAGTCTTTGTCCGTCGCCTCCTGCGAGGTGACGATCATCGGCGTGTCTTTGTACTGGTTGGTGCGCTTGACCTTGTTGCAGATCGCCCAGCCCAGGCGCTTGGGATCGATGCACAGGATGATCAGGACCGGGCGCAGCGACTGATTGCTAATCAGCTCGTTGCCATCGGCGATGAGCTCAACCTTGAAGTTGTGCGCGCTCAGCACGGCGCGCAGCCGCTCGCTCAGCACAGGATCATTTTCGACCAGAACAACCAGGCGCTCGGCCATGACACTCCCCAGGGACGCTGAAGGGTTTGGGTTGGGTTTGAGACGAGTTCGACTCGCGAACGTGCAGGATTGAACTACCACGAAACAACCCTGGCGCTCCACGAGTATCCTCGGGGGGCAACCCGGCGGGCCGAGGTCGCCGCGGGGTGTGCCTGGCTGCGGCCGGCTACCGTCGCTGTTCCCATAAATCCTGAGGACCCTTAAGGCATGAACATCAAAAAAGGAATCGCTGCCGCCCTTGCGCTGGGGCTGTTGGTCTATGGCGTCATGGCGGTCAAGTCGCTGCGCCCCTTTGTGCGTATCCACCCACAGGGCACCGACGGATGCCGCCTGGTCGAGGCGCCGGGGCTCCTGGGCGCGGAAGACATGGAATACGACGCGGCGAGCGACACGCTGTGGATCTCCGCCGCCAATCGTCGCCTGATCCCCAGCCATCGGCCGCGACAGGGCCAGGTGTTCCGCTATCACCCCGACCGCGACAGCGCGCCGCAGCCCGTGCCGGTCGTCGGTCTGCCCACCGACTTTCGGCCGCATGGCATGGGTCTGTGGCGCGACGCCTCGGGGCTGCGGCTGTTCATGGTGCAGCACGGCGACGCGGCCGAGTCCGTCGAGATCTTCGCCGTCGAGCCGCAGCCGGCGGACGCAGGCAAGGTCCAGCTTCGCCACCTGCGCAGCGTGACCTCGCCCGTCTTGATCAGCCTAAACGACGTTGCGCCCGTCGGGCCCGAGTCGTTCTACGCCAGCAATGATCACGGCGGGCGTTCGCCGCTTTCCTTGCTGCTGGAAGACTTCTTGTTCTTGTCGCGCGCCTCGGTGGCCTACTTCGATGGGGCGCAGGGACGCATCGTCGCTTCTGGTCTGCGCTACAGCAACGGCATCACGGCGGATCGCGGCGGGCGCCTGCTCGTGGTCGCCGAGGCCTTGGCCGAGCGTGTCTCGGTCTTTGCGCGGCGGCCGGATGGCGGCCTGGACAAACTGAGCACGCGCGAATTTGGCACTTCCGTCGACAACTTCGCCCAAGACGAAAGCGGCGCCTACTACGTCGGGGCTCACCCGGTGGCGCTGAAGTTTTTGCAGCATGCCAAGGATGAACGGGTCGCTTCGCCCTCGCAGGTGCTGCGCTTTGTGGTGACACCAGCCGGCGAGATCGGCGAAGTGACGACGCGGCTCATGGAAGACGGGCGTGCGCTGTCGGCATCGAGCGTGGCCGTGGCCTTTGGTCGTCACCTGGTCGTGGGGCCGGTGTTTCAGCGCGGCCTCCTTGTGTGTCCGCGCTGAGGCCGAGGCGACCGCGCCGCGTCCTTCCTTGCGGACTGAGCGGCTGGGGCCGGGAAGCTACGGCGACGACTCGCTAGCCCGGCGGGCCGCAGCGCGCGAAGTGACGGTGCGATTCCATTGATAGGTCGCGATCAAGACCGCCGCGGCGAGTAGCAGCGAGCTGATGCGCTGCGCCTGCTGCGGCCAGAGCGCCGTCGAAAGCGCTCCAACCAGGGTCATCGGGATGATCGGCCACAGGCGGGGCATGACCAGGCCGCTCATCATGCCGGTGGTCAGGGCCAAGCCCAGAAGATCCAGCGTCGCCCGTTGCGCGTCGCCGAGCCCCAGAAAGGGCGACAGACCCCGCAGGCTCAGCAGGTAACCGGCATAGACCAGGCCATAGATGATCGTGGCGCGGTGAAAGTCGTTCCGTAGCTCGCCCGCGAAGCGCCACAGCAAAAATCCGAAGGTGGCAAAGAACACCCCGGCGACAAAGAGCGAGCTCTGAAACGACGACACCCCCAGCCAGCCGAGGAGCTCCAGGCCCCCCAGGCAGACCCCGCTCAAAAGCGCCATGCTGAGCGTCACCCGTCGCCGCGAGCGCGGACCCGCCGTGCGATCCGAGAGCGGATCGAAGTCGAGCGCCGCCAGGAGCTCTCGCATGCTGGGAAAGCGCGCCTCGGGGTCGGGCGACAGGCTGCGCAGGATGGCCTCGTGGACCGCCATCGGGACATGGCTGCCCGCCGGCCGCGGCCGCACCCGCCCGGATGCCACATGGAAGGACAGCGACGGCAGCGTGTCCCCGGCAAACGGCAGCTGACGATACAGCGCCTCATACAAAGCCACGCAAAAGCTGAACTGATCACTGCGCGCATCCGCCGGATCCCCGTTGTGCTGCTCGGGAGACATGTAAAGCGGAGTTCCCATCACCACTCCAGCCTGCGTGAGCAGGGCTTGGGCGCTCTTGCTCGAGAGGCTGGGGGCAGCCGACGCAGCGACGGCAACCGGAGCGGCGGTGGTCGCGCCGGCGGCTTCCAGGCGAGCGAGACCAAAGTCGGCAACGCGCGGGCGGCCCTGGCGATCGATAAGGACGTTGTCAGGCTTGAAGTCACGGTGAATCAGGCCGGCTTCGTGGGCGGCGAGCAGGCCGTGGCCGGCGGCGACGTAGGTGCGCAGGATGTCTTGCCAGCTGCGAGCGGGCTCGGCTTGCCACTTGGTGAGGGTGGTGCCGTTGATGAACTCCATCGCGATGTAGACCTGGCCGCTGACCTCGCCGACCTGGTAGACGTGCACGACGTTGGGGGCCGAGACGCGAGCCAGGGCCTGCGCTTCGCGGAGGATGCGGGTGCGCAGCTGAGCATCGCCCTGTTGCGAGGGATGGATGAGCTTGAGCGCGACCTTGCGCTCTAGCTCTTCGTCATAGGCGGCGTAGACGACGCCCATGGCGCCTTCGCCGATGGCGCGCAGAAGGACATAGGGGCCGATGCGCGGCGGGGGTTCGCTGCTGGCGGTTGGGCTGGCAGGGGAGGTGCTGGGGGGGCTGCGGCCTGGCTCGATTTGGAGATGCGTCCAGACGAGCGGAGCCGAGGGGTCTGCGCCGGCCATGCGCGATTGTAGCGTGAGGCGGCGCGTCGCTGGCGGTGGAAATGGTCACGGCGACTCTGCTGGGGTGGCCAGACGGCCCCGAGGCTGCCCGACTAGAGGCGGGGTCGCTGCAGGCTGCCCAGGCCGACCCACAGCAGGCCGCCCGCGACGACGGCGAGGAGCGACAGCGCGCTTACTGGCTGACCGAGCTGAAACACCCAGGCCGCGAGCCCTACGTAGGTTCCTCCGATGGCGATCTCTAGCAGCGGTAGGCGCGAGGCTGTAGCTGCCCGCGGAGGTGGACTTGGCGACGGCGTGAGTCCTGCTTCAGGAGTTCCCGAGGGGCCTTCCTTTGGGGTTCGTATAAATACAGAATCTTCCGGCCGCTCGAAGAGTCCGCGTAAGAGCGCGGCGCTAAGCGCCAGGCTGAGCCCCATCGACAGCGGCAGGAGCAGCGGTGCCAGAAGCGCCGAGGCCAGCGACGAGCGTCCCGCCTGCCGGCGCGCCGCGCCGTAGTAGACCATCACCGCGAGCAGAAACAGCGCCATCGCCACGCGCAGGCTGGCGACGGTGGTGAGCCCGCCGGCCAGCGCCGAGAGCCACGGCACCCAGGACGGCAGCGGTGTGGTCAGCTCGTCCGTCGGAACCAGCCCATGCCCCGGCCACAGCGGCGGCAACAGCAAGAGCGGCAGCCACAGGAGCGACAGCGCCAGATAAGGCTGCCGGGCGTGGCGGGCCAAGTGGGCGAGGAGCGTCAGCAGGCTGCGACCCCGCGGACCGTCCTGCCGCAGCTTGCCAAACAGGCTGCGCAGCACCTGCGCCCCGCCACCGACCCAGCGCTGCTGCTGCACGCGGAACGCTGCCATGGCGGCGGGAAGCTCGCTGGGCACGGCGATCGCCGACATGTGACGGCCGCGATATCCGGCGAGCAGTGCGCGATAGGCGACATCCAGATCCTCGGTCAGCACCGAGGTCGCACCCGACTCGCCCAGCCAGCCCCCGGCCTTCTTGAGCGCGGCGGTGCGAAAGATGCCGCTCGTGCCGTTCCACTGCAGCGGCAGCGCGTGCGCATCCAGATAGGCCTGCTCGACGAGCATCAGGCCATCGAGGATCAGCGCCTGGACCCGCGTGAGCAGGTTCTGGCCTTCGTTGAGATAGCCCCAGCGGGTCTGCACAAAGCCCAGCCGCTCGTCGGCGAGCAGGATCGGCATGAGCCGGCGCAGGAAGTCCGGCGGCGGCACGAAGTCGGCGTCAAAGATGGCGACGAAGCCGCAGTCCGCGCCAAGCTGCGACAGGCCATGCGCCAGGTTGCCGGCCTTGAAGCCGCGGCGATCGGGGCGGCGCAAGACGACGATGTCGTGACCGCGGGCGCGGGCATCGGCGACCAGCCCATCGATCAGCTCACGCGTGTCATCCGTCGAGTCGTCGAGCACCTGCACGCGCAGCGCCGGCCAGTCGAGCGCACAGGCGGCCGCGATGGCACGTGCCGCGACGGTGCGCTCGTTGTACATCGGCAGCTGGACGGTGACGACGGGGTGGTCGGAAAGCGGCGGCGCAGTCGGCAGGCGGGCTGGCGCACTCTGGCGCAGGCTCCACAGGCCCAGACGCAAGAGGTGCATCGCCGCCGCGACAAGCAGCAGGCACAGCCCAAGTTTGAGCACAGCGAGTAGGAGCAGCAGAGGAGGGGCGAGATAGGCAGTCATGGCCAGAGTAGGACGAAGCGCGGCGGCGCAGCGACGAGCCGGCTACCAGCGATTGCGCAGCTCGCGCAGCTTGACGAAGACCGTCTCGGGCGAAAGGGGATCGGGCGGAAGGCCCGGAATGGCGCGCCGCAGACCCGCCTGCACCGACGGACTGCCCAGGCGCAGGAAGGTGTTCACCTGTCGCTCTTGCGCCATCGTTGTGACGAGCGGCTGGCTCATGTCCTGCTCGCTGACCTGCGGCAGCAGCGCTGCGGCCGCGGCATTGTCGGGCTCGCGATCCAGCGTGAAGCCCAGGTTGCGCGCGATGTAGTCGTGGCCAGGGTAGACCCGCGTGTCGTCGGGAAGCTGGGCTAGCTGATCGACAAAGGTGCGGTAAAGGACGTGCGGATCGCCGCCGTGGTGACAGTTACCCGCCCCGGCGTTAAACAGCGTGTCGCCGCAGATCAGCGCCGATGAAAGGCCGCCCCCATCGCCCTGGGCAAACAGGCAGACGTGGCTCATCGTGTGGCCTGGCGTGTCGAGCACGCGCAGCTCGACGGTTTTGCCGACGCGAATGACATCGCCGGCGGAGAGCCCGCGATCGATGCCAGCAATCGCTGCTCCGGCGCGATCGTGGGCCAGCAGCAGCGCTCCGGTGGCGGCGCGCATCGGCTCGTTGCCGCCGGTGTGATCGGTGTGCTCGTGGGTGTTGACGATCTGCGTGATCTGCAGCCCCAGCGCCTTCGCCCGCGACAGGCACAGCGCGTGATCCAGCGGATCCACCACCAGCGCTTCCCCCGTCTGCGAGCAGGCGATCAGATAGTGAAAGTTGCGAAAGTCGTTCCCGGTCCAGATCTGCTCGATACGCATGACCCGGCATCTTGCGGCACAAGCCCGGGCCCTGGCGATGGCAAAACGCGCCTCGGTCGGCCAAGTTCCGGCGGATGGTGCGAATTTTCCCGACGCTGCGTGCTGTTCGTCGGCTAGGCGGTGCCTTTACGGCCCGGGAGCGTGAGGCTATAAGGCCGCGCCCCATGGGGAAGGTCTACGACACCTCGTTTCGAGAGATGTTTGCTCGCGGCCTGCCGGCCCTTCTGCCCTGGCTTTTGCCCGAGGCAGGGGCGTGTGAAGTGCTCCAAGAAGACCGCGAGCTCGCGACGACCTCGCGCTGGCCTGATCTGGTGCTGCGCGTGATGGACGTCCGGGGCGGACCGCAGCCTTGGTCCGCGCCGGGGCAGGCGGCTAAGCGGGCTGAAGCGGGGCCGCGAGCGGCGGTCGTCCTGCAGATTGTCGAGTGCCAGTGCCAGCACGATCCGGGCCTGCCGCGCAGTATGCTGACCCGGGCGGTGCTGGCCCATGATCTGCACGGGCTGCCGGTGCGCACCACGGTCTTGGCGCTGGCGCCAGCCGCGGTGCCGCCGTCGAGCTACGTTTACGGGGATAGCGGCGATGGGAAGCCCCTGCGCCACCGCGTCAGTGTCCGCCGCGTGTTCGACGAATCGGCGGAGGATGCGCTGGCCCGCGACATTGCGGCGCTGCTGCCGCTGGTCACCGTCATGGAACCCGGCGCGAGCGACCGCGCTTCGCTGGTGGCGCGCGTTGTCAGCCGCATCGTGGAGCGCGTGCAAACCAACGAGCCGCGCTCGATGCTCATCGAACAGGCAGCCCACTTCGCGACGCTGCGCTTGTCGCGTCGCCAAGTCCATGACATCGTGCACGACGTCCTCCGGAGGAAGCGCATCATGATCGACCCGCTGCGAGATTTTCCCCTCGTTCGTGACGGCTACGACCGGGGCAAGGTAGAAGGGAAGGCCGAAGGCAAAGCCGAAGGCCGGGCCGAGAGTGTGCTGACGATCTTGCAGGCCCGTGGGCTGCGGGTGTCTAAGACGCTGCGGCAGCAGATCCTCGCCTGCAGCGACTCGTCCACCCTCGAACGCTGGCTGAAGCGAGCGGTGGCTGCGAGCACCGCGGCCGAGGTGGTTGCGCAGTAGGCGAGTGATCGGCAGCGCGTCATCAGGCTGCCGGCTGTGCTCAGCCCATGCCGATGTAGTCTTCGGCTTGCGGACGCTCACGCAGCAGGTCGGCGGTGTGCAGGCCAGCCCCGGGGCGGCGTACACCGTCGGCGAAGGTGGCGACCACGGCATCGGCGTAGAACATGCCGATCGGGGTGAGGCACAGATCCTCGCCCTCCTGACGGACGAGGCCGGCGGCCTGGCAGGCGGCGAGCGGCGCGGCGAAGGCCTCGGCGAGCGCGGTGCCGAACAGTGAGCGATAGACGGGACCGGACACGCGCGTCTTGGCCAGGCTGCGCGTCAGGAACAGAAGCGGCAGGGTCTGCTCGTCGTAGCAGAACATGAGATCGCTCCGCGACCAGGGCTGGCCAGCGATGTTCTTGCGGCGCAGGAGCTTGATGCCGCGGTGCTGACCGAGGTTCACAAACGTCGACAGGCCTAGAGGACCGATGCCCAGGCCGTCGGTGCGCTCCATCGAGAAGCTGGCGGTCTCGTACCGAAAGTGCGCGGGGCCGGCGGCGATATCGGCGCGTTCGAAGTTGGTGAGCGTGGTCTGGACATAGCCTTCGGACAGCAAGCGCTGCCGCAGGCGCAGCCAGTTTTCGCAGGCGGTGGCGTTGTT
>DAORCZ010000017.1:12040-20426 GCA_035345735.1 Pseudomonadota bacterium
CGGACAGCAAGCGCTGCCGCAGGCGCAGCCAGTTTTCGCAGGCGGTGGCGTTGTTTGGCATGGCGCGGACCAGCGCGGCGTCCTTGGACCAGGGCGTGCCGAGGCCAGCGTAGAGCACCAGGTTGTACAGGCAGATTTGGTGCAGGCCACAAGACAGCGCGATGTCGAGGTCGCGATCCATCTGCTCCGGCGTCTGACCGGGCAGGTTGAAGAGCAGATCCGCCGAGGTGGCGATGCCCAGGCTGTGGGCCTTCTTGGTCACTCGGCGCACGGTGCTGGCACCGCCAAACTTTTGTCGGCCCATCAGGCGCAGGAAGTCGGGATCGAAGGTCTGCACGCCGATGCTGATGCGCTTACTCGCGGTCGGCTGCTTCGCCAGGTTGCGCAGGTGCGAAGACAGCAAGCGCTCAAAGAGGTGCGGGGTGCCCTCCAAGCTTAGCTCGGCCTCGTCGATGACGAAGCCTCTTGCGAGGGCCTGGACGATCTGCGCGATCTCCTCGGGCTCGCAGAGGTTGGCGGTGCCGCCGCCCAGATAGATTGCATGCAGGCGCCGTCCGGCCAGCGCTTCGCTCTGCGCGTGGCGATGGATCTCTACGATGACCGCATCCTGCATGCTGCGGCGACTGCGAGCATTGGCGACGTCGTGGGGGAAGGTGCAGAAGCCGCAGGCCTCGGTGCGGGGCACGCACTGCGTGTGCGGGATGACGCCGACGATCAGGTCGCGCGTCGTATCGACGGAAAACAGCGGCGGCTGCGAGTGGTCGCCGCGGGCCACCACGGCCTGCCAGTGGGCCACGGCCTTGCGGTGACGCTCCTGCCTTAGCTCGTTTTGCGCTCGCAGGTCGGGGGGATCGGTCGGGTTCACCGGGGGCGGGGGCTGCACCGACGACAGCGACTCGCGGGCCTGCGCGAACGCCAGATCGATCAGAGATCCATCGCAGGTTCGCCGGAAGTCGAACGCTCGGAAGCGTCGGCTGGGGGGCGCGTCCTCGTCGTCGTCTTCTTCATCGTTAGGCTTCGCAGGCGCGGCAGACTGGCCAGGACTCGGCGGTGCGTCGGTGCTCGTCGCGGGTACCATGGCCGGCACGGCGGGAAAGCCCTGCAGCAGGCGGTGACGCTGCGGCTTCTGCATGCGCAAAGAGAGTCGGGTGATGAGCTCGCTCTCGGTACTCATGGGGTTTCGCGCCGGCCCCAGCGGTTCAGGATGGCCGAAAGCTCGGCGAGGCTAAACGGCTTGCCCAGGCAGTCGGTAAGTCCGGCCTCCAGCATGGCGGCGCGATCGCTTTCCCGCAGGTCGGCGCTGGTGGCGATGATCGGAATGTGGGCTTTTTCCGACGGCAACGCGCGGATCTCGCGACAGGCCTCGGGACCGTCCAGCTCGGGCATGTAGCGATCCATCAGCACGAGGTCAAAGTCCCCCCCCTGCACCGCCTCGACCGCCTGCCGACCGTCGGGAACGGTGCTGACATCGACATCCAGCCGACCCAGCATGTGCACGGCCAGCGCGCGGTTGATGGGATTGTCCTCGGCTACAAGGACGCGGGGGCGGGGGCGGGGCGCGGACGGTGTCGCCGGACTCTGGGCCGTCGGTGCGTCCCGGTGGCCGACCTGGCCAGGGGCCGGAGCCTCGCTGACCGCCGGCAGGCGCACGATAAACCAGAAGCATGAACCCCGGCCGGGCTGGCTGGTAAAGCCGATCTCGCCCGCCATCGCCTCGACGATGCGCTTGGCGATGGCCAGGCCCAGGCCGGTGCCGCCGAACTGCCGCGAGATGGCGCGCTCGGCTTGGCTGAACGGGCGGAACAGGCGCTCGTGGTGTTCTGGGGCGATGCCGATGCCCGAGTCTTCGACCTCGATGCGTAGCGAGACGGGGCGGTCGGTGTGCGCGTCGGTCGGCGCAGCAGTCACGAGCTGGGCGCGCAGGTGAACCCCCCCGCGGGCCGTGAACTTGATGGCGTTGTTGAGTAGGTTCAGCACCACCTGCCGCAGCCTGGCCGCGTCTCCGCAGAGCTTGAGGCCGGCGATCGACGACAGCTCGGCGTGGACCGGCAGGCCCTTGCTCTCGGCGATTGGCGCGACGATGCGCAGGGCTTCGTTCAGCACCTGGGCCGGCACGAAGGGCTCGTTTTCGAGCACCAGGTGACCGGCTTCGATGCGCGACAGATCGAGCAGATCGTGAATCAGGGCCTGCAGCGCACCGGCGGCGGCACGGATGGCAGCGAGCGGCTCGGCCAGGCTTGGCGCTAGCTGCGGGCTGCCTGCGACAAGCCCGGTGTAGCCGAGGATCGAGTGGAGCGGCACGCGCAGCTCATGGCTGACCTGGGCCAGAAACAGCGACTTTTCGGCCGAGGCCTGCTCGGCGCGATCGCGGGCCTGGCGCAGCGCCTCCTGACTTTCGAGCAGCGCGCGTTGGGCTCGCTCCAGGCTCTCGTATTCGAGGCGGTTGTTGCGCGCCCCCTGCAGGATGAACTGGCCGCGCTGCGGCGACGGATCCAGCTCGCAGAGCAGCAGGCGCCGACCCTCGACGAGCAGCGCCGAGAGCTCGTAGCAGTAGTCTTTTCCGTCGCTGGCCACTTCGGCACAGATGCCGGAGCGGAGGCGGGGCTCCAGGTCGGCCACCCCTCGCTCCGCCCGCGCCCAGTAGTCGCGAGCGTCTTCGAGAAAGTGGGCCAAAAAGGGCGACCGGTATTCGCCCGCGGCATCGCCGCTGCGAGCCAGCAGGTCCAGCCGATCAAACCAGGCTGGCGTCGGGGGCTCAGCGTACGGCCGCGCCTCGTCGCTGCAGTCGATGAGCACGAAGTTGAGGCGCGACAGCAGGTCCGCAAGCGGCAGGCTAGCCATGCGCGGGCGTCCTCTCCACCTTGGGCAGCGCAAGGGCACGCCGAGAGGGGTACAGCGCGGCCTGCACAAACGGCAGGCGATCCTGGCCGAAGAAAAGCTGCGGCGGGCCCTGCGGTCCGGGCACAAGGAAGCTGGGCACGCCAAAGACGCCCAGGGCCTCGGCCTCGGCGGTGTTGCGACGCAGCACCTCTTTGACCTCGGGCTCGCTGACCCGGCCAAGCAGGCTGGTCGGCAGGTCGGTGGCCTGCAGCACGTGCTCCAGCACCGCTGGATCGTTGATGTCTTCGTCATCGGCCCAGGCGGCGCGAAACAGGGCCAGGGTCAGCGCGGCACGCGCCTCTGTCGATTCGACGAGCAGGGTCAGGCGCAGCGCGGTCACGGTGTGGATCGGAAAGCGCGACTGAAAGTGGAACGGCTCGTCGTAGTAGCGGGCCCAGCGCGCCAGGTCTTCGCGCACGTGGCGCTGCTTGGCCTCGCTGTAGCTGTGCAGTGGCACCTGCGGCGTGCCGATGCTGCGGAACAGGCCGCCGAGCAGGATCGGGCGATACTCGACCACCGCCCCGCAGTGCCTGGCCAGCGCCTCAAGCTGCGTCGCTGCCAGGTAGGCGTAGGGGCTGGAGTAGTCGTAAAAAAACGTCACCTGTCGCGCCTCGTTGGCTACTCGCGGTGACGACGGGATCGGGGCGCGCAGCGGTGGCGGCGTGGCCAAAAAGAGCCGCGCCTTGCCGCCGGAGCTAGGCGGAGCTTCGGCGAGACCCTCGGCCGACAGCGGGTGATGGCGCAGCGCTTCCTCGACGAAGTGCAGGCGATCCTGGCCGAAGAACAGGCGGGGGCCGCTCTGGCTTTGGACGATGAACGACGGCACGCCGAACACCCCCTGGGAAAGCGCGTCGTCGGTGCGGCGACGCAGGTCAGCGGCTACCTGGGGAGAACCCATACCTCGCTCCGCCGCATCCGGATCTAAACCTACCTGGGCCGCGATCTCGCGCAGCACCGTCGGGTCGCTGACGTCCTTGCCCTGCAGCCAGTAGGCGCGATAGAGCGCCTCGATGAGCGCCGGCCAGGACAGCCGCGGTGCCCAGCAGATAAGGCGCATGGCTTCGACGGTGCGCCGGGGGTGCTCGGGCGGCATTTGCAGCGGCAGGCCCAGGTGCTCGGCCCAGCGACCGATGTCGCGGAAGGTCATGGCCTTGCGGACCGCGGCCCCGCCCATCGGCTCAGAGCCCAGCGCCTTGAGCACGCCGCCAAGCAGGATCGGGCGGTAGTCGATGCGGGCCCCCAGCCGCTCACACAGAGGCGGCAAGAGGCGCGACGCGAAGAAGGCATACGGGCAGACGATGTCGAAGTAGAACTCGACCTCGGGCTGCGCGCGATCCCAGGAACCCTGGCCAAAGGCGGTGTTGATCGCCGGCAGGGGAATGCGCGGGGGGCGGTCCAAGGTGACCTATTACGGCTTCACGTCGAGCGTGATGGTGACCTGGGTGCGCTGCGGCTCGCAGGTGGTCTCGGTGCAGACGGCGAAGCGAAGCTCGCCCTGGATGGTCTTCTGGCCGGCCGAGGCAGCGACGAACGGGATGTCGAACGTGCCCTCGGCTTCCTTGAACGTCTTGGCGTCGGCTTTTTTGAGCTCGGCCTTGGGGGTGGTGACGCCGTCGGGCAGGGTCAGCTTAAGGCTGAGCGGGAACTCGGTGTTGAGGTGATAGCCGCTGCCCGGCTTCATGGTGACGGTGGCGGCACCCTTGGCCCCGACTTTCGCGGCGGGAGCAACCACCGAGATGGTGTACGGCTTGGTCCCCAGCGCTGCCCCCGGACCCGCGGCCGCGATGGGGCCGGCGTGGCTCGGTCGGGGGGTGGCGACCCCGATCAAAAGCAGGGCCAGGCCGGTGCCGAGGGCCGTACCAAACAGCGAGAGCTTGTGCACACGAGTCATCGTCCAATCTCCTTAGGCTTCTCAGTATAAGAAGGACGTGCCAGGCGGTCACTCCTTCACGCCGCGCGACTGCCGATGCGGCGACGGTGGGTCGCCTGCAGAAGCTCGCTGACGATGGCCGCCGAGAGCATGACCATGGGCACACCGGCCCCCGGGTGGGTGCTGCCACCGACGCAGAAGAGGTTTTCGACCCCCGGCACACGGTTGCGCGGGCGGGCGAAGGCGCCGAGGCGCGAGCTGGCCGCTGGGCCGTAGATGGCGCCGCGGCTGAAGGGAAACAGGGCAGCAAAATCGCCCGGCGTGACCGCGCCTTCGCCCTGCAGTACCTCGGCCAGCGGCAGCCGGGCCTGGGCCAGCTTGTCCGCGACGCGTCCCCGACAGCGGGCCCAGCGATCCAGGGTCTGCGGCGACGGGCCAGTCCCGGGCAGCGGCGGCGAGTTGGTCAGGCAGAACCAGCGCTGACGGGAGGCGCCGTAGTCGGGGTTGCACAGGTACACCGTGGGATCGCTCGGCGGTCCGGACCGGAGCTCCTGCCACTCGCGCTCATAGTCGGCGGAAAAGAACACATTGTGGTGAACCAGCGGCAGCTCGGCCACCCCCTGCCCCGCGACGACAAAGAGGTTGAGATAGGCGGACAGCGAGGGCTCCAGCGCGGTGATGGCGCGCGCGTGCTTATCGCCGGGGCGGCTGCCTGCAAGCTGGCGGGCGTAGAGCTGGGCGGCATCGCAGTTGGCGACCACATAATCGGCGGCCAAGCGCTCTCCGGCGACGAAGACGGCGCTGGCGCGACCGGCGGTCTCGTCGATCTCGATGCGCTCGACATCGGCGCCGCAGCGAATCTGCCCGCCGCGACGTGTGATCAATTCGGCGAGCAAGTTGGCCAGGCTGTACATGCCGCCCCCGACGGCGTAGACGCCAAACGCCAGCTCGACGTGCGCGATGACGGCCAAGGTGGCCGGCGCGATGAACGGATTGGCGCCGCTATACGTGGCGTAGCGAGCGAACAGGACCCGCAGACGCTCGTCGGAAAACTGGCTGCCCAAGGCCCGCCACAGGCTGCGCGCGGCATCGAGGTGGCGCATGCCAAAGAGGTCGCCGAAGTTGAACTTAGACAAGATATCGATCGGCCCCTGCGGCAGCGGCCGACGCAGAAACGGACCTTCCACCGCGCGATAGATGGCCGCGGCGTGGCGACGGAAGCGACGATAGTCTTCGGCCGAGCGGGCGCCCAGGACGCGGCCGATCTCCTCGGCTGAGCGGGCCCAGGCGGCCTCCTCGCTGGCTCCCGCGGGAGTGGGTTCGTCAGAAAACAGATCCAGCACCGTGCCATCGACAAAGAAGTGGCGACACAGCGGCGCAAGCGGCGTCAGCGACAGCACGTCTTTGCGGGCCACGCCAGCGACGGCCAAGAGCTCATCAAGAACCCAGGGCATGGTCATGACGCTGGGACCGCCGTCGAACACGTCGTCTCCGACAGAGATCTGCCGCATCTTGCCGCCCGGGCGGGGCGCGCGCTCCAGCACGGTGACAGAAAACCCAGCGCACAGCAGGCGCAGCGCAGTGGCCAGGCCACCCACGCCAGCGCCGATGACGAGGACAGAGGGCGAGTCAGTCTTGGACATCGGGACAGACCTCTTAGGCGGCGGACTCGGCCGCGGTGGTGAGCACCGACTGGCGCAGTCGGCGCGGGATCAGGCGCGCCCACACTCCGTACCGTCGCTGCAGCGCCGGGTTGAAGTAAAACTCGTCGCTGCTCTTGGCCGGGCGACGGCGCTGTCCGTCGGGCGAACCCCCCTCGGGCCAGGCCAGCTCGAAGCGCGAGAGCAGCTGGGTCATGAACATGCGCAGCTCAAGTCCGGCCAGCCGCTTGCCAATGCACATGCGATGTCCGCCGCCGAAGCCAAGCAGCGTATAGGGCGCGGGCCTTCGCAGCGTGCCGTCGTCGTTCAGGTGGCGCTCGGGCCGCAGGCGCAGGGGATCGGGGAAGAGCTCGGCCATGCGTCCGGTGTAGTAGGGGCTGTAGGCCACCTTGCTGCCGGCCGCGATGTGATAGCCGCCGTATTCCAGATCGTGCCGGACCCCGCGCATCAGGAAGTGCAGCGGCGGGTACAGGCGCTCGCACTCGTACAGCACGGCGTGCAGATAGGCAGGACCGTCGGCTCCCGCCTGCAGCGCATCCTCGTCGGCGTCGCGCGGGGGCGTGTGCTGGGCCAGGGTGTCGCGCAGCCGGGCATAGATCGCCGGCTCGTCGCGCAGCGCCGCCACCACCGAGGTCAATAGGCTCGCCGTGGTGTCATAGCCGGCGTAAAGAAACGAGATCAGCTCCGAGATGATCGCTTCATCGGGCAAGAGCGTCGGGTCCTCGGCCTGCGCGGTCATCAGGTTGTGCAGCATCGGCGGCGGCGTGCCTTCGCCGCGGCGATAGGCCGAGATCCGCCCTTGCAGATAGCTGGCCAGCACGGCCCGGGCTCGTGTTGCCCGTCGGAATGGCAGGCCGGGCAGGTTCAGGTGCACGACGCTAAACAGGCCCTGGCCCAGCTCTTCAAACCAGTGCAGAAGCTGGCTGCGCGGCATGCCGGGATCGGCATCGGGAGCCCCCAGCACTAGGCTGGCCACGACGTGAAACGTCACGCGCCGCACCACCTCCTGCAGATCGATGAGCACGCCTTCGCTGGGACGTTGGATCGTCGCTGCCACCTCGGAGAGATGGACATCGAGGATGCGGCCGATCTCGGCCAGGTACTGCGGATCGAGGCGGGGATGGAAGGCCGGCACGATGACGCGATGGCGCTGTCGATGGGCTTCCTGATGCGGCTGCCGCGGCTGTCCGGGCGTCGCCGGCTCGTCGTCGAGCAAGAGCAGGATCTGGCGACCAAACAGCGGCTCCATGGTGAAGCAGTAGCCGTCGTACCAGGTGAAGTCGTCGCGGTAGGTTGGGGCCAGGATGCGCTCGTTGCCGGCGCGCCCCATGAGCCAGATCAGCGGCACCAGCCCGCTTCGACTGCCCCCGGCCGGCACCAGCGAGCGCCAGATCGGGCCGAAGCGCTCCGTGCATTCATCGATCGGGCCGCGCGGATCAGCGACGAAGCGGCGGGCAAACAGCAGGCTGCCAAAAGCGGAAAGACCGGGCGGACTTCCGGGAGTGGGGGAGGGCAGCATGGCCTTACGGCGTCGCCGGCTCGGGCGGTAGAAGCTCGCGGATGCCGCGCAGCAGGGCCTTGCTCTCGTCGGGCGTGAGCTTACCGCGCGACAGCGTCACCAGCTCGCCGCTCGACGACAGCACGAAGACTGCGCTCTGCCCGGCCTTGAGGCCATAGCTCTTGCGCACCGCACCACGCCAGTCGCACAGCACGACCGCACCATCGGTAGCCAGCGGTCGCAGGGCATCTTTGACGTAGCCTTTGGCTGGCCAAAAGGCATAGCCATCAACATCGGCCAGGGCCACCACCCGCATATGCGCCGGGTGTCCGGCGGACAGTCGACCTAGCTCGGTCTTGAACGCCTGATTCTCATCCGCCGACTTGCGATCTTGGTGCAGCACGACCAGCACCTGCGCCGCTCCGGCTGGCTTATCGACGTAGCTGCGCAGCGGGGCCGCGCGATCTTCCAAGTCGA
>DAORCZ010000017.1:20526-24032 GCA_035345735.1 Pseudomonadota bacterium
GTCGTTTTTTTCGCAGTCGCTCCGGGGCTGTCTTTGCTTGGGACTGGCCGCGTCTTGTTCCCGCGGGGGACAGCGGGCAGCGGGTTGGGGAGCGTCGTTTCCCCCATCTGCAAGATCAGCGCAAACTCCGCCGGCGTTACCGGCACCACCGACAGGCGATTGCGCCGCAGCAGGTTGATCTGGGCCAGGCGTCGCTCAGCGCGGATGTCGTCCAGGCTGACTGGTTTTTTCAGGGCACAGACCGGCGCGACGTCGACTACCGACCAGTCGCCGCCGTCGCCGCCCCGGGCGGGATCAGCGGTTGGATCGGCGTAGGCGGTCGTGACCACGGTCGCGACACCGACCACGGCCTTGCCTTCGTTCGAGTGATAGAAGAGCAACAGATCCCCGGTCTGCATGGCGCGCAGGTTGTTGCGGGCTTCAAAGTTGCGGACGCCGTCCCACATCGCACGGCCATCGCGCTGCAGGTTGGCGAACGAAAAGACGTAGGGTTCGCTCTTCACAAGAAAGTAGTTGGGCATGGCAGTTCTTCGGTTAGGCCGCGGGCCGACGGCTGCCGGCTCGCGGACGGAGTCTTCGCAGAAAGCGACGAAAGCGGCAAGGTGCAGTTCCTGCCTGCCGCGGGGGAGAGTTCGCTACCATCAGAAGAAGCGCGCAATTCCGTCGCCAGCCTGTGTCCATGCGCACCCATACCGACCGCGAGATCCGCCTGCTCGTCGCCCGTGCTTCCGTCGGGGAGGCGCACACGCCGCTCGATCTGGCAGGCGCTAACCTGGAGCTCGCAAACCTGCCGCATGTCGATCTGACGGGCGCAAACCTCACCGGGGCCAACCTGCGCGGGGCGATGCTGTGGGGGGCGGTGCTCGGCGGGGCCTGTCTCGACGGAGCCGACCTGAGCTGTGCCCAGCTGACCTGGGCCCGGCTGAGTGGATGCAGGCTGCAGGGCACGCTGTTTCTGGAGGCCGATCTGGATGAAGCGGCCATCCCGATGAACTGCGGACAGGCGGTGATGACGGGGGCCGATCTGCACACCGTGGTGTTTGGGATGCCAGCGCAGCAGCCGACGGAGGGCTGGGGCGAGTCGAGCCCGGAAGCCACAGCCGAGCGCGAGGCCGCCGAAGCCGTGCTCTTTGAAGCGTTTAAGCGAGAAGCCTCGCCAACGCTGCGCCAGCGTGGTGTCAGCGGCCGCAGCAAAAAATACGAGGAGCTGGAGAAGGCCAAGGTCCGCGTCCTTACCGACGAGGATCTGCGCGAGCTTCTGCAGTTCAGTCGCGACACCGGCAAGCCCTTGAACCTACGCGGCTGCAATCTGGCTGGCGTTGATCTGCGCGGGGCAGAGCTCTCGCGGGCCTGCCTGTCCTGCGCTGATCTGTCGGGCGCGGTGCTGGCCGGCGCCGTGCTCAATGGCGCCGACCTGCGCGATGCCTGGCTGGCGGATGCCGACCTCAGCGGGGCGCAGCTCGACGGGGCCAAGCTCACCGAAGCCGGCCTGCCCCGCGCCAACTTGCGCGGTGCCTCGCTGCGCGGCGCCAAGCTGGCGTACGCCGATCTGTCGGGTGCCGATACGGAGGACGCGCACTTCGATGACGCTGATCTGTCGGGCGCCACCGGCACGGGCCGGCCCGGCGATCCCGTACCGCCTCCCCCGATCGTCGCTGCGCCAGCGCCATCGGGCCTGCTCGGCTGGGTGTCGTTCACGCGCTTGGCGATCCTGCTTGTCGCCGCCCTGCTGTTGTACGCGGGGATTCGCTGGCTGCGCTGAGATCGTGGCCGCAGGCTGTTCGCGATCATGCGCCCGATGCGGAGCGCGGAATTGAGCGCGGATTTGAGCGGGGATTTGAGCGGGGCTTGGGGCATGGGGAGTAGAGTCTGAGATGCCGATGCCCGCTGATTCGGTTCCGCGCTATCTGCCCGACTGGCCGTTTCCGCCCTATTCGTTCGTGCCGGGGCAGTCGATCCATCCGCGGCGTCCCGGCGGCCATGCCCACGACGAGCCACCGTCGCTGCCCGCGCTGCTTGACGCGAATGCGCCGCGGGCCTGTCGGCCGTTTCTGCGCGGCCTGGATCTGTTCAACCATGGCTACTACTGGGAAGCCCACGAAGAGTGGGAAGGTCTGTGGCGCCAGGCGCAAGATCCGCTGGATCGCGCGCTGCTGCAGGGCCTGATTCGCCTCGCCGCGGCCGGCGTCAAGGTCCGCCAGGGGCTGTACGAAAACGTGCACAGCCATGGCCAGGGGGCCGCGCGCCTGTTTGCTCAGCTACGCGGCGGAACGTCGAGCGCACAGCACTGCGGCCTGGACATCGAAGGCCTCTGTGCTTTCGCTAGTGCCGTCGGAAAGCTCCCTGAGCGCAGCCCCAGCCCGGCGGCAGTGCAGGTGGTGTTCGCGCCAGTCCTGCGCCTGGTCTAAGCGGTCCCCAGCGCGCATTTTTTCCCGCGCAGGCGCACCCGAAATCACTACATTGCGCGCCCATGTCAAAGCCGTCGCCTACGCTATCTATTGCGGGCCCCGAGGGCCCGATTCCCTATGTGCGGGATGCGCAGGGGTATCCCAGCATCACCGCGCGAGACTTTGCCGAAGGAGCATTCGCGCGCGGCTATCTGCACGCGACCGATCGCTTGATCCAGGTACAGCTGGGGCTGGCTTTTGCCGCCGGGCGGGCGCTGTCGATCCTCGGTGACGTGCCACTGGCGCGAGCCATCGATCGTTCAGCGCATCTGCATGGCCTTTACGACGGGCTGCCGGCGCAGGTCGAGCGGCTCTCCCCCGATGCGCGGGCAATGGTCGAGGCCTACTGCCAGGGCTTCAACCAGGGCGTTGCGGATCGTGGCTGGCCGCTGATCCTGCGGCTCATCGGCATCAAGCGGCAGCCGTATCGCCCGGAGGACATGCTGGCGCTGTTTCGCATGCTGTGCTGGTTCGGGCTGTCCTCGCTGCAGGAGTGGCCCGAGGCAGTGCTGGCTCAGCTCTGCGCGAAGAAGGCGCGAAAAGAGCTGTTTGCGCTGCTGCTCGGCGATGCGCTGCAGCCGGGTGAGCTAGAGCAGATTCCATCGCTGCTGTGGCCATCGGAGCACGATCCGTTTGCCGAGCCGGTGGTCGGCGCGGCGTTTGGTGGCTCGAACGGCATCGTGGTCGACGCGGCGCATTCCTCGACGGGCGGGGCGCTGATGTGTGCCGATCCCCACCTGGAAGTGGGGCGCATTCCGCCGCTGCTCTATGCCTCGCACACTGCGTTTCCCGACGGTGGATACTTGCAGGGCATGGAAGTCCCGGGGCTGGCTTGGCCCAGCTTTGGTCGCACGGCGCACGTCGGCTGGACCTATACCTATGCCCACGTCGATGTCATGGATACCTACGCACTGCGCTGTCGGGCCGGCGAGTGCTTCGATGGCGAAGCCTGGCACAAGCTCACCCGGCGCGAGGTCGAAGTGGCGGTGCGTGGCAAGTCCGCCGAGCGCTGGGTGTTCTTCGATGCCGAGATCGGCACGACCTTTGGCCCGGCGGAGA
>DAORCZ010000018.1:0-1824 GCA_035345735.1 Pseudomonadota bacterium
AGCGCGTGCGCGCGACGTAGTTGCCAGCCGGGGTGGCGCTGCCCATCTGCGCCAGTTCGTTTTCACCGAGAGCGAAGGACAGAACGGGCAGCGTGCGCGGCGAGATCTCGCGATCCGAGAGCGCCTTGAAGAAGGCCACGGTCGAGTCGCCGACCAACATGTTGAGGATGACCGAGGCCTTGCTCTTTTCGATCTTCTTCACCACCGCGGTGAAGTCGAACTCGCCGACCAGCGCGAACTGCTGGCCCACCATCTCGCCGCCGACATCCTTGACGTTGTCCGAGATGATCGCGGCGATGGCGTGCGGACGCAGACCATCGGTGCCCACGAAGAAGTAGCGCTTGGCGGACAGGGCCTGGGCGCACCACTTGATGGCCGGGATGGCCAGCTGGTTCGGGGCTGAGCCGGTGTAGATGACGCTCGCTGACTCCTCCAGCCCTTCGTAGGGCGCGGGATAGAACAGCAGGGCATTGGCTTTTTCGAAGAAGGGCACGATCAGCTTGCGCGACGCCGAGCCATAGCCGCCAAACACCACCGCGACCTTGTCGGTCTCGACTAGGCGCTGCGCTGCCTTGGTGAAGGCCGAGTCGGCCGTTACTTCCGATTTGCCGTCGAGCAGCACCGCCTGAACGAAGCGACCGAGCACGCCGCCTTTGGCGTTGAGCTCTTCGATTGCAAGCTGCGAGGCATCGGCCAGCGGGCGCTCACTTACGGCGAGAGAACCGCTTAGCGAGTGCAGGATGCCGACTTTGATCGCCTCGGTCGAAACCTTGGTCGGCGGCGGACGAATCGCCGGCCGCGGGCCGCCAGGGTCGCCCTTACCGCCATTCCCATCGCGGCGCAGAAAGTAGATCCCGCTGGCAGCTAGCCCGGCCAAGCCCAAGCCGCCTGCCACCATGAAGCCGCGACGCGAGCTAGTCGGCTGTGGCGTGTCCATCTGACCGACGGCGTTGGCCGCGAGCGAGCGCACGCCCGACAGCCCCACCTGGCTGGCGCCAGCGAGCGCCGGTCCACCACCTCCCATCGACGTGCGCATCAGCGAGCTAGGCGGCGGCGGCGGCGGGCCTGCACCCATCGCCGCTTCTTCCATCGCGAACACCGAGCCGTTGCGCAGCGGCGCTCCGGTAAGCAGCGCTTCCAGGTCGTGCGCCATGTCCCCGGCGCTCTGGTAGCGCGCCTCGCGATCCTTCTCGGTGGCGTGCATCAGCACCTGCACCACGGGCTCGGGAATGCCCGGGATGATGGTGCGCGGATCGGGGATGGGATCTTTGAGGTGGGCCAAAAGGATCTGCGGGATTCCCTCGGCGGTGAACGGCGCCCGCCCAGTCAGGAGCGCAAAGTAGGCGATGCCCAGCGAGTACAGATCGCTGCGCGGGTCCATCTGCTTGTTGCTGGCCTGCTCGGGACTCATGTACATCGGCGTGCCGCAGAGCATGCCGGACTGCGTCAGGTGCAGGTCGTCTTCCACCAGCTTGACCAGGCCGAAGTCGACCAGCTTCACCACGCCATTCGTCGAGAACAGGATGTTGTCAGGCTTGATATCGCGGTGGATGATGCCGGCCTCGTGCGCGACCTTCAGCGCGGCGCAGCAGTCGGCGATGATGCGGGTCGCGACCACCCAGGGGTAGGCGCCCTTTTTCTTGATGCGATTCGACGCTGAGGCGGGACTCAGCAGCTCCATCACCATGTAGGCGCCGCGCTCTTCCATGCCGACGTCGTAGATGGCGATGATGTTCGGGTGGTTTAAGCGGCCAGCGACCTGCGCCTCGCGCATGAAGCGCTCGATGACATCGGGCTTCTTGAGGAGCTCATCCGGCAAGAACT
>DAORCZ010000018.1:1924-6193 GCA_035345735.1 Pseudomonadota bacterium
CGCATGAAGCGCTCGATGACATCGGGCTTCTTGAGGAGCTCATCCGGCAAGAACTTCACCGCGACGCTGCGCTTGAGGCCGACGTCGTTGCCCTCGTAGACCTTGCCCATGCCGCCCGCGCCGAGCAGGCGGATGATCGTGTACTTGCCGAAGCTGGCGCCAATACGGGGATCGAGCTCAGCAGCTCCGGCGGCTCCCTGCGCGGCGTTCCCTCCAGCCTGCCCTCCCGGGGGAGGCGGATTTTGAGTCATGCTCCCCATGATCAGGCATGGCTTGCGATGCGGTCAAGGACCTGCATGCGGGGCTAGGAATGTGATCTCCGAGTCGATTCGGAGATCTGGAGGCGCCCTGTGTGGCGATATCGGTTGCGTTTGTGCGTTGAGTAGCGGACTTCTCGCCAGCTAAGATCTGCGGCGAGAATGCCTATGCTGCCCTCGCCAAGTGTCCCCAGACTGCGTCGCTTTCCTCGCATCTGCCCGGTCGGTCTCTGCGTCGGACTGGCCCTCGCTTTGACGATAGCCAAGGCGCCGCCGGCCCTGGGCCAAGCGCAGCCGCTGCCATCGACGCAGCCGGCTGGCTTTCGCCTCGAACGCTATGAGCCAACGGCGGCCGGCAGTCCGCTATTGCTCGTCGAGCGGCCGTGGTACGCGCCGGAGCGGCAGCTGGCGGTGGCGCTGACGCTGGGGTATGCGCATCTGCCGCTGCGTTTCTTCAGCGGTGAACGTGCTCTGCCGGCGGTGGTGGAGCATGCGCTGGGCGGATCGCTGGATATCGCGGGCTCACCCTGGACTTGGCTGCAGCTGCGCGGCAGCCTGCCGGTGACGCTGCTAGAGCGTGGGACGACTGACTCGACCGCGGCGGTGGCCCCGATGGACAGCGCGACGATGGGCGACCCGCGGCTGGGGGCGATGGCGGCCCTGTATCGCCGACCGGATGCGGCCCCTTTTTCCGTCCATTTGGGGATCGATGTGTGGTTTCCCGTCGGGGCTGCCGCATCGCACCAGGGCGATCTCAGCGTGCGCGCGCTGCCGCGAGCGGTGCTGGCCGGAGTTCTGCCCCGCGGTCTGCGCTGGACCTTCGAAGCCGCGTTCCTGGGCCGGGGCGACAACCATCTGGGCGAGGGCAGCCGTCAGATCGTCGCAGGCAGCGAGATTCAGCTGGCCGCGGCCCTGGGCTACGCCACACCCCATGAGTGCCTACAGCTGGCCTTGGAGGGGCGTTTCGCGGCGCGGGTGACCCAGACCGCGGCCACGTCCGGCGACATGCTGCGGGGTCAGCTTCTGCTGAGTACCCAGGTGCAGGCCGGGCCCTGGGTGCAGATCGGGGCGGCGGTCGGAAGCGACTTCGCCACGCCCGGGACGCCGGATGTGCGCGCTCTGCTGCGCGTCGGTGTCTCGCTGCCGCATCCCAGTCGTTCGACGGATGCTGCGACCTCAGAGTCGGCACCCCAACCCGCCGTCGCGCCGGCGCTGTTGAGCGGGCCGCAGACCGTGGCGCCGCCGAGCCCAGCCGCCGGTCCCCCCGCGGGTGATGCGGATGGTGACGGCATCCCCGATGAGGTGGATCGCTGTCCCTACGAACCGGAAGACAAGAACGGCTTTCGCGACGACGACGGCTGTCCAGAATCGCCGCTTGCCATCCAGGCGGCGCGCTTCATGGGCGGGTCCTCTCCGGCCCCTGGACGACCGAGCGAGCCGGCAAGGTCCGTCGCTCAGGCTGCGAGCGCGACCCCAACGCAGGGCGAACCCAGTGCACCGCCTTCGCCGAGCACTCTGCCGGCTGCGACCACGCCGCCTGCGTCCGCCAAAGAGGTGCCCGTCACCGCGCCGGCTGCCAGCGCCAAAGAAGACAGCGACCGCGATGGCGTTCCCGATGACGAAGACCGCTGCCCGCTGAGTGCCGAAGATCATGACGGCTTTGAAGATGACGATGGCTGCCCTGATCTCGACAATGACGGCGACGATATTCCCGACACCCAGGACCGCTGTCCGCTAGAAGCCGAGACGCTAAACGGGGTCGATGACGAGGACGGCTGCCCCGATGTCGCCAACCTGCCGGCCCCGCAGGCCAGTGTCTCAGCGCGTGGCGATCGCATTGAAGTGAACCAGCAGGTGCAGTTCGAGCTCCGTCGGTTATCGATCGCGGCGGGCTCGCTGCCGCTGTTGCGCGAGGTGGCGCGGATCCTGCGCGCCCATCCCAGCGTGAAGATTGAAGTGCAGGGGCATACCGATGGCGTGGGCGACGCCGAGCGCAACCTGGCGCTGTCACAGGGGCGCGCCGAGGCAGTGCGGGCGTTCTTGATTAAAGATGGTGTGGCGGCGGCCCAGCTGCGGGCTCGTGGTTATGGCGCAACACACCCGCGCGCCAGCAACGACACGCCAGACGGACGCGCCAAGAATCGTCGCGTCGAATTCGTGATTCAGGGAGGTGGCCAGTGAGCCTCGATTCTCGATCCGCATCGGCCTCTGCCCGTCGCGCGGCGGCCTGCCTTGCGCTTGCCTTGGCGTGCCTTGGCTTGGGCTGGCCCAGTCGGGGCTGGGCCCAGGCCGGCGGCTCTTGCGGCGCGATCAGCTTGCAGGCGGGCCAGATTCGTACCGCATCGCCGCTCACCGCGGAATACGTGGGCAGCGAGGCCGGCAAGCGCTGCCTTGTGGAGATCGTGGCGGTGGTCGAGAAGAACCGCCTGGTGCGGGCGGTCACGGTCTCGTTTCGGGCCAGTGATAGCGAACGCAGCGACGGGAAAGGGCTGGCGTTGGCACGCAGTGTGGGGGACGCCCTGGTGCAGGCCGGTCTGCCCCGGGCCCGCGTGTTTGCTGTCTCGGCGCGTGCCGCGGCGGGGGAGGCCAGCGGCATCGTGGTGCGCTACACCGAGCGCGCTCCCGACAATGTGGTCGCCCGCATCACCGGTCTGCAGGGGACAGTGCGCATCGGCCCGGATGACAAGTCGCTGCGTCCGGGAGAGCTGGCGATGCCGATCTTGGCCGACGATGTGATCGAGACCAGCAGCGACGGCCAGGCGCTGCTACAGCTTAAGGACGGCAGCGGGATTCGGCTGCAGCGCAATACCCAAATCAAGATGGCGAAGGTGGCCTTTGCCGACGCCAACGCTGCGGAAGCTGGGCAGCGCTCGGTGCGGGTCGATGTCCTGCGCGGCCAGATCGAGGCCGATGTCCGCAAGGCCGGTGCCGGATCGAGCTTTGAGGCCAGCAGTCGCGTTGCCGTGGCATCGGTGCGTGGCACCCGTCTGCGGTTTGGACAGGACGAGGCCGGCATAAGCCGCCTAGAGACCCTCACCGGACTGGTCCTGCTGGGCAGCGCCACCGACCCCAGTGCGCCTCCGGTGGCCGTCGCGGCAGGGCAGGGGGCACTCGTCAGCAGCGAGGGCAAAGTGGAAGCCCCGCAGCCGCTGCCGGTGGCGCCGCGCGTTGATCGACCCTTGCACGGGCCGCTGCCAGCTGACCGCGAGCTTCACTACATGGCGGTGCCGGGAGCGGCGCAGTACCGAGTTGAGCTTGCCCGCGATGCCGATTTTCTGGACGCTGCCCAAGAGCGACTGAGCCCCACGAGCTCGCTGGTCCTGCGGGAGCCGCTGCCGGCGGGAAAGTGGTTCTTCCGCGTCTCGGCCAAGAACGCAGCTGGCTTTTTTGGCCCCCCCTCTCAGGTGTACGCGTTCGATGTCCGCCCCTGAGTCCTCGGTTGCGGGTGTTGGTCGACGCTGGGGGCAGGCCCTGCTCGGTCTTGGGCTTGCGCTTTCGGCGTGGCTCTTGCGGCACGCGGCGCAGGCCTTTGTCGCTCGACGCCTGCCGGGCGTCTTTGGGGCCGTCTTCAGCCTGCTGCAGGGGCCGATTTTTCTAAGCCTGCTTTTGGTCGGACTGTGGCCGCTGCGCCAGCCGCTTTTCGCCGTGCTGCGCGGCCTGTTCCGTCGGTTTCAGCGGTGGGAAGACCAGCTGGAAGGACGCCTGCCCAAGCGCTGGGTCCGCCATGCGGTGTGGTGGCGGGCGCTGCTGGTGGGGACTGCCATCAGCCTGCTCTGCAACGGCTTCGTCGAGCTCACGCCGATTGAGCAGGGCCTGGAAGCCAACATTTTGGATCGTTGGTTTGGGCTGCGCTTTCCCCTGCGTAGCGAGGCCGAGCTCGCCACCCAGGCGCTCTCGCCAAGCTCGCTTTCCGACGTCGCGATCGTCGGGATCGACGATGAGACGATCGCCGCCTACGGCTGGCCGTTGCCGCGCTCGGCCTACGCTCGCTTGATCGCGGTGCTGATGCAGG
>DAORCZ010000018.1:6293-23870 GCA_035345735.1 Pseudomonadota bacterium
GGCTGGCCGTTGCCGCGCTCGGCCTACGCTCGCTTGATCGCGGTGCTGATGCAGGCGCAGCCAAAGTCGCTGTCGTTCGACGTCGCGCTGATCGAGCCCAGTCACGAACATCCGGAGCATGATCGCGCGGTGGCGCAAGCGACCGCCGCCGCCGGTCGGGTGTACTACACGCTGCTGCTCAGTCCGCAGTCGCTGGTCCGCGCCGACGTACCGGCGAGCCCGACGGAGCAGGTGCGGGCTCGCAATCTGATCCCCCGTCACGATACCGCCAGCGGACTGCCTGACTTTGCGCTGCTCAGCCGACGAGAGATGGGCTCGCTGCTGCCGGTCTCCGAGATCGCGCAGGCCGCCCACGGCTTGGCCATGGCCAATGTTCTTCTCGACGGCGATGACCTGCTGCGACACTCGCTGACGGTCGCCCGGCTGGGGGATCAGCTGTATCCCTCGCTCTCGCTGCGTTTGGCAGCGGATGCCTTGGATGTGCCGCTGTCGCAGATCCGGGTGCTGCCTGGTTCGCACGTCGATCTGGGGGGCAAGCGGCGCATTCCCATCGACGAGATCGGCCGGACGCTGGTGCGCTATCAGGGGCGGCACAGCACCCGGCGCGGGCCGGTGCTGTACCTGCCGCTGCACCAGCTCCTGCGCTTTGATCTGGCGCTGACTCTGCCGGGAAGCCCGCTGGGCGAGGACCAGCGCTTCCTGCTCAGCGAGCGCAGCAAGCTCACCGTCGATGGTCGAGCGATGCAGGTAGCGGTCCTCGACCCTCGCGTCCTGCGCTCAGCGGTCCGCATCAGCGGAGTGGCGCGCTACTCGGTCGATCCCGGGGCGATTGACGAGCTGGCGATCGTTACAGCCGAGTCCCCGCCCGGAGCGGGCCCGGCCCCGGCTGCCGCGACCGGGGAGGGGGCCGACTTTGAAGTCCTCGACGAAGATCACCTGCGCTTCCGAACCCAGGTCGGCAGCGTCCAGGCCATGGGGGGCGCACCGGGCCTGCTGCGCGACCGCCATGTCTTGGTCGGCTCGACGGCGCTGGCGGCCACCGACGTACACAATGGACCTCTGGGTGGATTCCCCGGGGTGGAGCATCACGCGACGATGCTGTCGAACATCCTGCGGGCCGATTTTTTCCGCACAGCCCCCGGTTGGCTGCGTGTGAGCGAGACCGCAGCCTGTGGTCTTCTGGCCGCGCTCTCGGGATCGGTGCTGAGCGCCGGCTTAGGCGCCGTGCTGGCGGCGGGGTTGGGCATGCTGCTGCTCTTGGCGACCTTCTTTGCGTTTACCGTCGGCCTGCACATTCCGCTTGTGGCGCCGGCGAGCGCGCTGTTTCTGGCCTATGCGCTGTGCGTTTTTATGAGTCTGCGGGCCGAAGCGCGGGCCCGAAAGAAAGCAGAAGCCGGACGCGAGTTTGTGCGTCGGACCTTTGGTCGCTACCTCACAGACCAGGTGGTGCAGCAGATCCTCGACTCGCCCGATGGCCTACGCCTGGGCGGACAGCGTCGGCGGGTGACGATCCTGATGACCGATCTGCGCGGCTTTACCAGCATGTGCGGATCGATGGAGCCCGAGTCGGTGGTGGCGCTGCTCAATCACTATCTTGAGACCATGACCGCGATCATCACGCGCTATGGCGGCACCATCGATGAGTTCATCGGCGATGCCATCCTGGTGTTCTTCGGCGCCCCACTGCCGCACAGCGACGACGAGCTGCGGGCCGTGGCCTGCGCCATCGAGATGCAGAACGCCATGCACGAGGTCAATGCCTGGAATCGCGCGCAGGGCCTGCCCGCGGTCGAGATGGGCATCGGCATTCACTGCGGCGAGCTGGTGGTGGGCAACATCGGATCCGAGCTGCGCGCCAAGTACGGCGTGGTCGGTGCAGCGATTAACCTCACCTCGCGGATCGAGTCATGCACCGTGGGGGGACAGGTCCTGCTTTCGGAACAGGCGCGCGAGCGCTGCGGTGCCAGCCTGCAAGTCGGCCAGAGCCAGGTGATTACGCCCAAGGGCGTGCGCGGCACACTGACCATCTACGAGGCTCTTGCCGTCGCGGCTCCTTACGACGTCACGCTGCAGCAGCGTGCCGAGGACAGGCACCCTCCGGCTGAGCCGTTGCGTGCTCGCTTCGCGGTAATCAAAGACAAGCAGGTCGGTGAGCTCTCCGAGGTCGCGAAGGTGATCGCGGTGAGCGAGCACAGCCTGCAGCTTGCGCAAGAGCCGGGGGCGGCGGCGCTGACCTCGCTGGCCAATCTGCAGCTGCGATTGCAGTCGAGCGCGGGCGAGCTGTGGGCAGGTGATCTCTACGCCAAGGTGATCGAGGTGGAGCCTGGGACGCGGACGGCGGTTCTGCGGATCACCTCAGCGGCCGCGGAAGTGGCGCCGCGCTGGCTGGGGATCTGCCGCGCTGCCGCCGCCAAAGCGCAGGGGAGCGCCAGCCCAGACGCCGCTGGCAAGGTCGTCTTGGACGGCCCGCTGTCGAGCGAGTAGCTTCGGGCCCCCCTGGCTGATAGCCTCTGGCCATGCGTCGTCTGTCCCTGGGGTTCTACCTTGTGGTCTTGGGCTGGTCCGCCGGGGCCGGCGGAGCCGAGGATGTGGTGTATCGCGAGGAGCCGGTCAAGGCGCAGCCGCTGCCCGTAAATGGCGCCGCGGTGGTGGCGTTCGATCCGGCGAGCCTGAAGCCGATGTTTCCTGCCGGTCCGCTGCTGCAAGCCTCCGAGCGCCTGCGCAGTGGCGATGCCGCCGGCGCGGCCACGATGCTGGCCGAGCTCTCACAGAAGCCGGAGGTGGGGCGCGACGTGCACGCCCGTTTTCTTCTGGCTCTCGCTCAGCTGCGGACGGCGCAAGCGAACCCCGGGGGCGGCGAGTCGGTAGCCTTGGCGCAGCGCGCCGCGGCGCACTTCGATGGGCTGGCCGGCAGCTATCCACTTTTGCGCAGCTATCACGCGTTGTTTGGCGCGCGGGCCTATCTGCTGTCGCATCAGCCAGCACTGGCGCTCGCGCGGGCGCAGACCGTGCCCGCCGACTCGGTGCTGGACTGCGAAGCGCGCTTCCTGGTCGGTGAAGCCCTGCGGCAGAGCGGCAGCGATGAGCCCACCCGGACCCGCGCGGTGGCCGCCTATCGATCCTTTGTCGCCGTCTGTCCGCAGAGTCATCGCTTGGAGGCGGCGCAGCGCCAAGCCGAGCTCCTCGATGCGCTGGGACGGACTGCCGAAGCGCTGCAGATCTGGCGTCGGCTGTACCTGGAGTCCCCGCATGAAACCGTCGGCGTGCTGGCCGGCAAGCGCTTCGAACAGGTTGGGGCAACTGCCAGCGGCAGTGGGCCGCGCGTGGCGCCGTTTACCGCGGGCGAGCTTCTGCAGCGGGCCCAGGCGCTGTTCGATCACATGCGCAATGCCGACAGCGAGGCCGCTTATCGCTGGGCGTTAGAGCAGCCGGACATCGACGACGCACAGCGCTGCCTGGCCCGCTACAACCTGGCACAGAGCGTCTTTAAGCAACGTCAGCGCAAGCGCTCAGCCGCCCTGTTTGATGAAGCGGTCGCGGCCTGTTCTCCGTCGGCAGCAAAAAACGACGACCTGCACATGAAGGCGCTTTACCAGGGCGCGCGTGGCTACGGCAACGGCGGCGAATACCAGAAGGCGGCCGACCTGTTTGCCTTGGCTGAAGCGACCTATCCGGGACACAGCTATGCCGATGACTGCCGGCTGCGCCAGGCCGAGATGTACGCCGAGCTCGTCGAGCGCTTGGCCAAAGAGGGCCCCAAGAAGACCTGCAATGCCGACAGCTGTCCCGACTACGAGGGCAAGCTGACGGCACTGCTCTCCGACCTGCCGGATCGCTATCCCCAAGGCGACAAGCGGGCTGAGGCGCTGTGGCGCCTGGCGCTGCGAGCACTGCGACGCGGCGACCTGGCGGCAGCGCAGACCTACCTTGGTCAGTCGCTGGCCAAGATCCCGCGCGAGACCGGCTGGGATCAGGAAGGCCGCACGCTGTACTGGCTGGGGCGCGTGGCCGAGCTACGCAGCGATCGCCCGACGGCGCAGAGCCACTACGAGCGCGCCGCCCGCGAGTATCCGCTGTCGTTTTACACGCTGCTTGCGCTGTCGCGACTGCAGGCGGGCTTCGCCACGGAGAGCCAAGCGCTGTTCCGTGAGCTCATCGGCACCGACGCAGAGCGGGCTGGTGACGCGTTCAGCTTTGCCCCGCGGGCGCTGTTTGGTCACCCCGCCTTTCTGCGCGGCATCGAGCTTCTGCGCCTGGGCCTGGGCGGTGAGGCGCGGCGTGAGTTTCAGTCGATCGGCATCGCCGTTCCCGACGATCGAACCGCGCGCGACCTGAGCCCGGAACGGCAAGAGATGCTGTGGCTGGCCGCCGTGCTCTTCGATCAGGCGGGCGCCTGGCACCTGTCTCACTTCGTGCCGCGCTACGTGCTGACCGACTGGCAGCGTCACTATCCGTTGGGGCCGTGGCGCAAGCAGTGGCTGATGGCCTTTCCGCGCGGCTTTGCCGACTTGATCAGCGCGAGCGCGCAGCAGAACAACTATCCCGAGCGGCTGCAGCTCGCGATCATTCGCGAAGAGTCGGCCTTTGATCCGCGCACCGAGTCGTTCGCCAACGCGGTCGGCCTGACGCAGATGATCCAGCCGACGGCCAAGCGCTTTGCCGGTGGCCTGCCCTTTGACCCACAGTCGCTGCGTGACCCGGCGATTAACGTGGCGATCGGTGGCCGCTTCCTGTCTTTCATCTATGCGCTGTGGGGCAATAATCCCGCGCTCACCGTGCCCAGCTACAACGCGGGGGAAGGCATGGTCGTGCGCTGGCTGAAGGGGGCGCTGGCCCCGGGGGGCTTGGCGCAGATCGCTTCCCAGCCGGCGCTGGGTCAGGTCGACCTGTTCATCGAGTCGATCCCCTACGACGAGACGCGCGGCTACACCAAGCGTGTGCTGTCGAGCTATCTGATCTACCAGTGGCTCTATGGCGGCACGGGTTCGTCTCCGCCGCGTCCGTCGAGTGGATCGCTGCCGGTGACGCTGCAGGCCGTCCTGCCTGCGCTGCCGTTCACGCTGCCGCCGATTCCTAGCCTGCGACCCTAGCCTGCGACCCTAGTGCCGCCTAGGCCTGCGCTGTCTGTAGACGCTGGGGCCGTCGTCACGGTACTGTCACAGGAGGGATTTTCTGACGTACCGCAGCGGTACCTGGTGAGGACTACATGAAGCGCAGATCGCTCTCTTCTCCTTGGCTTGTGGGCATCGGTCAGCGGCTGGCCGGGTCGGTCTTGTTGGCGGCGCTGGTGGCGACGGCGCCGGCTTGTGACCCCGCCTCGGCAGGGCACAACCACAATCACCACCACGACGACGACGAAGTCGCTCCCCAGGCTGAGCTTACGGCGCTGGCCAAGTACGTCACGACGCCGGACCCGGCGTACACCTGGAAGCTGCGAACGACGGTTACGGGGACCGACTACACCACCTACTTCATCGACATGACTTCCCAGTCGTGGCGTAGCGCGGCCGAGGTGGACCGCACGGTGTGGAAGCACGACCTGATGATCACCGTGCCGAAGAATCGCCTGCCCGGGCCGAACATCCTTTACATCACGGGCGGCAGCAATGGCGGGACGCCACCGATGACACCGTCCGACACTTCGCTGTCGCTGGCGCGGCTGGTGCGGGCGCCGGTGATCGAGCTCAAGCAGGTGCCGAACCAGCCCCTGACCTTCGCCAACCACGACGGCATGCCGCACACCGAAGACGGCATCGTGGCGTTCTCGTGGCTGCAGGCGATGAAGACCGGCGATCCCAACTGGAGCGTGCGCTTCCCGATGGTGAAGAGCGCCGTGCTGGCCATGGATACGGCGCGCGAGTTTCTGTACAGCAAGGACGGCGGCAACCTGCCGCTCGACGGCTTTGTCGTGATGGGCGCCTCGAAGCGCGGCTGGACGACGTGGCTGACGGCGGCGGTGGATCCGCGCGTCGTCGGCTGCGTGCCGATCGTCATCGACGTGCTGAACGTGAACAAGTTCATGACCCAGCACATCGAGAGCTACGGCTTCTGGGCGCTGAGCTTGTACGACTACTACTACAACCACATCACCGAGCGGATCGGCACCAAGGAGATGAACACGCTCTTGCAGAACGAAGACCCGTACTTCTTCCGCGACAGCCTGAAGATGCCGAAGTACATCGTGAACGCGACGAACGATCAGTTCTTCTTGCCTGATGGCTCGCAGAACTACCTCGCCGATCTGCAGGGCGAAAAGATGCTGCGCTATGTGCAGAACGCCGACCACTCGCTGCGGGGCAGCGATTTTCTGGAAGGCATCGCCGCCTTCACCGATGGACTGCGTCGCGGCCGTCCGCGTCCCAGCTTCACCTGGTCGTTCGAAGGCGAGGACACCATCCGCGTGAAGACCCAGACCGCACCGAAAGAAGTTCTGCTGTGGCAGGCCACCAACCGCTCGGCGCGCGACTACCGCCTAGAGACGATCGGACGCGCCTGGACCAGCACGCCGCTCACCGACGAGGGCGGTGGCGTCTATGTGGCCAAGGTGGCGCGGCCGCCGGCTGGGTTTACGGCCTTCTTCATCGAGCTAGCCTTCCCTAGCGACCTCGCGGTGCCGCACAAGTACTCGACGCAGGTGCGAGTGACTCCGGACGTCCGGCCCTTCGCCGGCATCGATCCTCGGACAGGCAAGCTGGAAGGTCTGTAGGCCACGCAAGAGCCCGCGCCCGCCCGGCTGGGCGGTGCGTGGGGTCTCGTGGATGGGGAGAGGCTGAGGCGGGGGAGCAGCGGAAGGAGAAGGCGAGGGGGCGCTGCGCTCTAGCGTGCGCGCTCTAGCTCGAACGGGTTGTGGTGGTTGGCGGGCATGTCGCGCTTGTCTTGGCCGGTGTAGACCTGGCGGGGCCGCGCAATCTTCTGCTCGCTGTCGTCGAGCATCTCGCACCACTGGGCCAGCCAGCCCGAGGTGCGCGGGATGGCGAAGAGGACCGTGAAGAAGTCGGTCGGGAAGCCCATCGCCTGGTAGATGAGGCCCGAATAGAAATCGACGTTCGGGTAGAGCTTGCGCTTGATGAAGTACTCATCCTGCAGCGCGATGCGCTCGAGCTCGATGGCGATGTCGAGCAGCGGGTTGCGGCCGGTGACTTCGAAGACCTCTTCGGCCAGGCGCTTGATGACCTTGGCGCGCGGATCGTAGTTCTTGTACACGCGGTGGCCGAAGCCCATCAGCTTCTTCTCGCCCTTGCCCTCTTTGACGTCCTTCACGAAGGCCGGGACGTTGTTGATGCTGCCGATCTCGGTCAGCATGCGCAGCACGGCTTCGTTGGCACCGCCGTGCAGCGGGCCGTAGAGCGCCGCCGAAGCCGCCGCCACCGCCGAGTACGGATCGACCAGCGAGCTACCTGCAGCGCGCATCGTCGAGGTCGAGCAGTTCTGCTCGTGATCCGCATGGAGAATGAAGAGGACATCGAGCGCTCGCTCCAGCACCTTGTTCGGCTTGTAGCGGGGCTCGGCCATCTTGCGAATCATGGCCAGGAAGTTGCCGGCGAACGACAGCTCGTTGTCGGGATAGACGAACGGGAAGCCCATGCTGTGGCGATACGACATCGCCGCGATGGTCGGCACCTTGGCAATCAGGCGCACGACGTTGGCCATGCGGACCTGCTTGTCGTGGACCTTCTTGGCTTCGGGATAGAACGTCGACAGGGCGCCAATCGTCGACAGGAACACCCCCATCGGGTGCGCGTCGTAGCGGAAGCCCTGGATGAAGCTCTTGACGTTCTCGTGCACGAAGGTGTGCGTCGTGATCGTGTCAATCCAGCTCTTGAGCTGGGCTTCGTTCGGCAGCTCACCGTGAAGTAGCAGGTACGCACACTCGAGGTAGCTCGACTTCTCAGCCAGCTGCTCGATGGGGTAGCCACGGTAGCGCAGGATGCCCTTGTCGCCGTCGATCAGCGTGATCGCCGAGCGACAGGACGCGGTATTTAGGAACGCCGGGTCGTAGCCCATCAGGCCGAAGTCGTCTTCGCCAGTCTTGATCTGGCGCAGGTCGGCCGTGCGGATAGTGCCGTCGGCAATCGGCAGCTCGTAGGTCTTTCCAGTGCGGTTGTCGGTAATCGTCAGTGTGTTCTTCGACATGATCCCCTCATTAGGGCTGAATCGTGGGCTCGAACCCGGGGGCTGAGGCAAACCGGCCCCCAGGAAGAGTGTCTGTCAGGATGTCGGCAGTCTATCGGATGCCGCGCCCCCAGTCACTGACGATCTGACTGGCACTCGACTCGGATTTGGACGCGGGTATGTCGGCTTCCCGGCTGGCCTTCGCTTGTGGGCGCTAGGCGGGCGTCGGCTTCGTTCCTACCTGTTCTGCAAGCGCGCGGCGAGTTCGCAAAAACTCATGCTAAAGTGATGAAGCCCTTTCAGGTTTTCCGTGTCAGATCGACCGCTTACCAACGAACGTCAGCGCTGCTTCGAGTGTGGGATCAGCTATCCCCCCGATGCACCAGAGTGCGAGATCGACCGGGCCCGGCTCTGGCCCGAGACGATTCACCAGGTCTGGCGCATCGAAGGCGTGATCGCGGGTCGCCCGGGCGGTGCCACTTGTGCCGCGTATCACCTGCACACCGGCGAGCGCGTCGCGATCGACGTCGTCCGTCCACCCCAATTCGGGGAGGGGGGCCACGGCTCGGTGGCAGCGACCGAGATCGCCGGGCTGCCGCTTTCGAGCGGCCGAGACGAAGATGGAGCGGTCCGTCTGCTACAGGCGGAGGCGCAGGCATTGCATTCGCTGGACCAGCCCAACCTGTTGCGCTTGTTTGAGACAGGGGTCGATGAGCACGGGTTGGCCTACCTGGTCACCGAGCTGGGTACTGCTCGCCCACTTGGCGATTTGATCGAGGAGTGGCAGCGCACTGGCCACATGCCGCTTTCGAGCCGCGCGGCGAGCCAGATCGGGCGGCAGATCCTCTCGGCGTTGGTGGCGGCGCATCGCGTCGGCCTTGCGCACCAAGGGCTGGGTACCCACCACGTGTTCTTGCTGCACGAGGAAGAGATCCTGGCTGGCCGAGCGCGAGCGGGAGCCGTGCGTCTGCGCGGCCTGCGGGCGCTCTCATTGGGCCAGACCATCCGCGCCAGCACGCGCGCTGATCTGCGAGCGGTTGCCGGGCTGCTCTATGAGCTCTTGGTGGGCGAGCCGCCAAGTGCTGGCGCGACTACCCTGCGCGAGCGCACCATTCCCAGTGGCATCGAGCCCGCGCTCTGGGAGTTTGTTGTCCGGGGCCTGGTGGAAGGGGGACGCGACGGCTACTCCAGCGCCGACGAGATGCTGCGGGCGCTGGCGGTGGCGGTGCCGCCGATCGCGACCGAGGTCAGCTCGACCGCTATGGCTTCGCTGAGTCGCACGGATCCCGGCGCTGCGCGCAGTTCTACCGATGAGATGCCGGTGGCCCCACCTGCGAGCGAGCCCGCTGCCGAGGCCGCCGCAGCGCTCAGTCGGCTGCCCCTGCCGTCGCGGATGAGTGGCCCTTTGGCCTCGCTGCCCGCCCCGCCCGAGCCGTTCACCGAAGAGGGGCCCCCCCCGCGATCGAGCATCTCGGGCGAGCTGCAGGCGGTGTCGTTTCGTGACCTCTTCGAATCCGAGTCCGGTCCGCGTCGTGTCGAGACGCTGGCCCAGTCGCGGCGCCGCATCTCGGCCGCCAGCCTCAAGATTCCGGCCCTGCCGCCCCCAAATGACTTCCTAGTCGCTCCTGCGGCGCACAGCAGTCATCCTTCGCTCTCCGCCCCCAGCACCAGCGGCGAGCACGCTCTCTTGGAGCCCACGGCGGACCTGTCGGCCTTGCCGATCGCCGACTACGCTTCGCAGAGCTCTGGCCGGCTCGTCGTGTCAGCCCCGCACGCTGCGATCAGCAAGTCCGAGAGCGCCGTCGTCCCGGCGGTCCCCGTCGCCCCCGACAGCGCGGCCGTGCCTGAGCCGGTTGACCCCTTGGCGGCCACCGGTCAGGTCAGCAGCATGGTCGCGCGCAGCCCAGCGAACAGCAGACCTCCGGCAGCGCCAGCGCGGGTGAAATCGGCAGACTCTCCTCGCCCGTTGACCACGATCCCGCCGGCCAGCAGCGCGCCGAGCGGCGGCCCATCGGCTGAGCCAGCGGCCACAGGGGTTACCGGGAGCGCCCTGGGCCGCAGCTTGAGCGGTTCGACGCGTGCTCCTGAGCGAAGCGAAGCCCCCGCCACGTCGGCTGAGATTGAGGCTCAGCACTCTCGCCAGTTTGCCTGGGCCATCGGCATTGCCGCTGTGGTTGCGCTGATTGCCTTGTGGTTGCTGCTCCACTAGCGCGGGGGCTGGCCGCTGGGCTTGGGCGTGCGGGTTCGCACCTCGGGCGCCTGGCCGTTGGCTAGGTAGGGACGCGTCCGGCAGAGCGCCGCCCCGGGACCGGCTCGGCGACGTCACTGCGCTTCGGAGGCCGCCGCCAGACCCTGCGGCTAGGTCGCCCGGCGGGCCAATGGCGCAAGCGGTGAATGGCCCAGCCGTCCTAACGCCTGCGAGAGAATTGAATCGCTCCCCCGTCGGTGATGAAATAGCGGCGGGGAACTGGCGACGCCAGCGCGGCGTACTGACTACGACGCGCGACTGCTGCGGACCACGGAGCGGGCACAGGCGAAGACCTGTCGCTCCGTCACTGCGCAAGCCCTGGGACGCGACGCCGCCTACCGACTAACTTGGGAGCCAAACATGTCATTTTCGATTGACCGTTTCGTCAACCTTTCGAAAGCCGTTGAGACCAGCGATCTGGACTGGGATTACGTCGCCCGCGTCGGGATCAGCGACGATGAAGCTCGGGTGCTGCGCTACATGGCGGATACCGAAAGCCACACCATCATCTACCTGCGTGACCTCTTGGCGGGCCACACCGCGCGCGATCCCGAGATCTCGGCGTTCATGTCCTGCTGGGTCTACGAAGAGTTCAACCACGGCCGTGCCATCGATCGGTTTCTGGCGGCCTGTGGCCGTCCTCCGTCGGATGGTCAGTACACGCGGGTGACCGAGTCGGCGAGCTGGACCGAGAGCCTGGAAGCCTTCTTCACGCTGAGCCTGCCCCTTCTGACGCCGCACTTTGCCGCGGCGCACATGGCATGGGGGGCGATCGACGAGATGATGGCCGCGATGGCGTACATGCAGCTTGCTCAGTACACGCGCAACAAGGAGCTCGCCAAACTGCTCCTGCGCATGGCCAAGGACGAGCGGCGTCACCAGGCCTTTTACTATCACCAGGCCGAGCGCCGCATGCAGCACCCGCTGGGCCAGATGTTGGCCCGTCTGGGGCTGGACAACCTGTGGTCGCCGGTCGGCATCGGCGTCGGTGGCGACGAAGACGATCTGGCGTTCATCGCCTGGATGCTGCTCGACAGCCAGCGCGGTCGCGACGAGCTACGCCACAACGACCGCATGATGGGCCGCCTGCCTGGCATGTCGGGCTGCAGCCTGACCTTCCGTCGGGTGGACGCCTTGATGCGGAGCTTCCAGAACCGCTTTCCCGGCGAAGTCGAGCGCCTGCGAGCTCAGCGTCGGGAGCTTGGCATTAACCTTGATGCCGAGCCGGCCCCAAACCTTGGCATGGAAGCACAGCTGAGCCCGGCCTTATAGCCGACCGGTGAACCGTCCCCAGCCCTGCGTGAAATACAGGCCCAGCGAGCCCACCAAAAACAGCAGCGAGACAACTATCAGTAGATAGTCGATAAATTGCAGCCTTACGTCATGCAGATAGGTGCGATCTCGACTGCCTGAGAATGCTTTAGCCTGCAGCACAACTTCCAGCTGCTGCGACTTGGTCATCGCGCCCAAGATAAGCGGCACAGCCAACCGGGCATAGACGCGGATGCGGCCGGGCAGGGACATGCGCTCGACCGCCAGCCCGCGCATGCGCTGCGCGTCGATGATCGAGCGGACATCAGCCAGCAGCATGGGGAAAAAACGCAGCGTTGCTGAGAGGATAAACGCCAGCTTGTAGGGCACCCGGGCTCGCACCAAGCCGGCGATCAGTCCATCGACGCTGGTTGTGAAAATGAGCAGCGGTGCCAGCAGGGTCAGCACGACGGTCTTGAGGCTGGCGTTCAGCCCAAAGAGCGTCCCTTCGACCGTCATCCGGCTGCCCCCGATGAGCGGTAGGGCGGGCGGGAGCTGAAAGAGCGTGGTCAGCGACTCTTGGCCGGTCAGCCTGCGCACGTATTCAGTGTTAAAAAAACCGTGCGTAATTAGCAAGATAAAATAAAAAGGTATCATAATTCGGAATAGGGAATACAGATAAGAACCGCCGACTCGGCCAATGGCGCATAGCAAAAACACCAGGAAGGCCAAGCCAAGCTGATAAAAGGGTCGGTCCCAGACCAGCGTAACGGTGGTGACGCAGGCCACGAGGACCAGCTTGGCCCGGACATCGACGTGGGCGAAGGGCGAGTCCTGCGCAAGCTGCATGGGATTCTTGGAGCTCACGTTCGCACCTCCCAGGTCCGCGCCGAGGCTTCGTAGTGGGCCGCGATTTCCTGCGGGGTGAGGAGTTGCAGGCCACGCTTGCTCTGGGCCTCTAGCTCCCGCGCGAGGAGGACTGCCTGCGGCGGCGTTAGGAAGGTGCGGCGCAGGACATCGACGCTGTGATAGGCGGTGCGCAGCGGCGCATCCAGTAGCACGGTGCCGTTGCCCATGATCACGGCTCGCTCGGCATACTCGGGCATCAGGTAGAGGTGGTGCGTGATGACCACCACCGTTTTGCCGGCCCGGTGCAGCGTTCGCGTCAGATCGAGGATGTACTGCGCGCCGCGATAGTCCTGACCGGTCGTCGGCTCATCGAAGATCAGCGCCTCGGGCTGCATCGCCAAGACCGCGGCGACGACGACACGAGCCCGATCGCCTTTGGGCAGGGACAGCGGGTGCTGACGACGCGCACTCAGAAGGCCCATCGAACGCAGGCTCTCCGTAGTGCGTTGTTCGATTTCGTCGGGGCTGTGGCCGAGCTGGCGCAGCGCGAAGGCCACTTCCTCTTCAACGCTGGGGCAGAAAATTTGGTGATCCGGGTTCTGCGCCACGTAGCCGATGCGGCGCGCCAGATCGCTGACCTGCAGCTTGCTGAGATCTTCATCGCCGGCACGCAGGTGGCCCGAGGTCGGCGACAAGAGCTTCATAAACAGCCGGACCAGAGTGCTCTTGCCGGCGCCGTTTTGGCCGACGATGACGACATACTCGCCCTCGCGGATCGACAGCGACACGCCCTTGAGAGCTGACGTGCCATCGGCGTACGTGTGGTGCACGTTCTCGGCCGTGAGCAGCGGGCGCGCGGATGCCCGCACAGGTGGCGTCGGGGGCGGCGCCGCCTCGGCCGTCTTCGGCTGCAGGGTCGGCAACAGCTTGCCGGCATCCGCGAGACGCGTCGGCAGCGCGGAAGAGGGGGCAGCCGCAGGACTCAGCAGGTGAAAAGTCGTCGTCACTTGCGGTGGTCGAACGTGCTGTGCCAACAACCGCCCCATGTCGCCGTACACTTGCCCGGGCGTCCCGACGGCCACCAGCTGGCCTTCGGCCAAAAGTGCGATGCGCTCGGCGCACTCGGCGAGCTCCTCGGCTGCGTGACTGACCAGCACAACGGTCATCCCCAGCTTGCGGTTGAGCTCGCGGACGGTGGCGAAGATCTCGAAGGCGCCGACGGGATCGAGCTGCGAGGTCGGCTCATCGAGGACAAGGAGTCTGGGGCGCGTGGCGATGGCTGCGGCGATGGCCAGTCGCTGCTTCTGGCCGCCGGAGAGATCTTGCGGCGCCTTCTTGCGCACGTGCGACAGCCGCACAAGCTCCAGCACCTCGCTGATGCGGAGGCGCATCTCGTCGCGTGGCACGCGCAGGTTTTCCAAGGCAAACGCCACCTCATTTTCGACCGAAGTCGCGATGAGCTGGGTCTCGGGATCCTCGAAGACCTGGCCGACATGATGAGCCAGACGAGCGATGGGTTGCTCCAGCGTGTCGAGTCCATCGACGCAGATGCGGCCCCAGAAGCGACCACCATAGAACTGCGGTACGACGCCGTTGAGCGCCATACACAGCGTAGATTTGCCCGAGCCGGTGGCCCCAACCAGGCCGAGGAACTCACCCCGCCGGATGCGCAGAGAGACGTCGCGCAGCGCGTAGCCGGTCCCGGTTGGGTACCGGTATGAGACCTGCTCCAGCACAGCGACATCATCGTCGGTGACTGGTGTTTTTGAGCCGTCAGCGATCATGGGGGTCACAGCGCAGCATCAGTAGGTTGCGTAGGCTGGCTTGACGAGGCCAATGGCCCGCAGCCCCGACAGCACGCCGACCCCGATCACGGTCCCAATCAGCGATCGGAAGACAAACTCGATCGGGACGAGCGGGATGAGCAGCAGCCAAACGGGCTCGGGCCAGTTGTACAGATAGAACGAAACGGCGCAGACGCAGCAGTGCGCGACGCCGAACGCCACTGCCGTGCCTAGAAACAAGCCGAGAGCGACTCGTGATAGGTCGGTGCTGCGCAGCCAGCGCACGATCAGACTTCGCAGCGGCGTGGCGAACAGCAGGACGGCGAGCCAGTCGACGGCTGCTCCCCAAAACACTGTGCGGGCGGGAATGCCGGCGATGGCGTAGGCGCGGTAAACGTAGAACGCGAGCGAGGCCAGGCTCCATAGCCACACCACGGGCCAGAAGCGGCGCCCGGGGGACCCCGCGAAGCAACCGGCGACAAAGCTGGCCGCGACCGCCGCGTAAAGTGAGAGCGGCCATACTCCGGCGGTATGCGGCGCGAAAAAGACGCCAAGCAGCGTGCCAACACCGGCCGCGATCGCACCGGCCCACGGGCCAAGGATCCAGCCGACCAAGCCAAAGACGCCCTGGCTCATCGGGAAGCTTCCTCCCGACGACAGCACGACGGAAAACGGGATGAACGAGAGCGTGGTCACCACGGCGGCCAGAACGACGATGTACGCCACCGGTGCGCCGTCGATCGCGGCGCTGCCATGGAACTGGACGGTACGCTCGGGACCGCTTGGCTGAAAGTCACTCATCACGCACGCGAAATATCTTTCGAGCTATATCACGTGCACCCGCTTGGGGAGCAACATCCCATTTCTTGCGGGGCCGAGGGGGCGTTGATAGCGGACGAGGCTGGCTGCGGGCAGGGACGCAGGTGGCGAGGACGGCGGGAGCGGGCGGCGGGAACTAGAAGTTGAACTGCGGGCCGACGTAGGTGTCGATGAACAGGCCAAACTGCTCACCGACTGCCGCCAGCAAGTTCACGTCCACGGAGATGCCGGCGTGGCGGCCGCCAAGATAGAAGCCGAGCCCACCGCCGACGATGAGCTTTCCAAGGAGCACGGCATCAATGCAGGGTCCGGTGCTCGGACAGACGCGGTTTAAGTTTGTCGGAACCGCCGTGACGGTCTTGTCCTGCTTGTTGTAGCCGGCGACCTGCCCGACGCTGTTGCAGCCCGAAGGCATGCGCTCAGCGCCCGTCTTGCCGTTGTATTCGGCGCTGCACAGGTCGGTGGGCTGATACGGCGAGCTGGCGTCCACCTGCCCACCGGCCATCGGTCGCGAGCCATCGATGTTCAGCGATCCTCGCCACTCACCACCGCCGAAGTCGAGGTGGATGTAGGGCCGGAAGACGTTGCCGTAGACCTTGCGGAACTGGTAGCGCAGCTTGCCGAGCGCCATGTAGCCAAACTGGCCCTTGGACGTCGTCGCGAAGCACGGCGCCGGGCCACCGCTGGCATCCTTGCAGGCTGCGCCGGGATAGTAGCTATTGGTCTGGCTCTCGGCGTTGTGGTTGAGGTACGGCTCGAAGCGGCCGGAGACACCGAGCGACAGCCCTTGCCACAGGAACACGCCGAGCTCACCGCGAACCCCGAGACCGCTCCAGATGAAGCCGCCGCTCGAGGCGCGCGACCGCTCGTAGGCACCGGTGGTGGCGTTGTAGAAGTACGTGACCTCGGTGTTGGCGCCTGCAGTCACCAGGGCGCCGCCGGTACCCACGCTCAGATCGAGGTAGACCCAGTCGCGCGATAGCATCGCCTGCCGCTCGGCATCGGCGCGCTTCACGTAAAGGATTGGGTCTTCGATGTCCTGACTCTGGGCGACGGCGATGGCGCTGCCCGAGATGCGGATGATCATCGGATTCTCGGGGGAGCCTTGGCTGCCGCAGACGCGGCCCTTTCCGTCGAAGGCCTGGATGTAGTACTGCAGCGACTTGCCGACCACAGCTTCGGCCGGGATCTGCCCCAGCAGGTCGCCCTGCTGACGACGGCTAGCCACCATGGGGACTTCGCTAAAGCGCTCCTGACCAGCGCCGCGGTAGTACAGCGTGACTCGTGCCGCGACGGCGCCCTGATGCACGGGAACCGGCGTGACGTAGACATTGAGCCGCTGGTTGCCGCGGGTGTCGTCGACCGGGACGTGACGCAGCTCAACCTTGAGCACTGGGTCGAGCAGGTCATCCACGCCCTCGGTCGGCGGCCGACTCGGCGGCGGCGCCTGAGTGGGCTCAGGTGGAAGCGGGGTCGGGGTCGCCGTTGGGGTCGCGGCCGGAGGGAGCGGGCTTGGTGACTGCACCAGCGGATCGGTCGCCGGGCTCGACGGCGGGACCTGATTTGGCGCGGGTGTGGCGGGCTCTGGGGGCAGGGCAGGCGCGGGGGCTCCTGACGCCTGAGCAACGGCCGCATCCCAGAGAGGTTGTAGCTCTGGCGTGGCCAACGCTGGATCTAGCTTGGCCTTTGGATTGATCTGCAGAGCTTTTATCCACTGCTGCAGGCCGCGCCCCTTGTCCTTGAGCGCGATGTACACCATGCCAAGGTTGATATAGGTGCGCGCCGCCTGCGGCGTTCGATCAGCACCCGAGCGTCGCAGCAGCGCAACGGCATCGAGCAGCGACTTGCGAGCTTGCTCGAATTCGAGCTTGTCGTAGTCCTCCATCGCCTGCTTGTTGAGGTAGGCGACACGCTCTTGCGGTCCCGCCAGCGCCGGGCGGATGACCGGAGTGAACGTCGTGCCAAACAACGAAAGCGCGACCGCAAACAGCAGCGGCCGGCTGGCGAAACGACGCAGGAGCGAGCTGCGCTGTTCAGTGCGAGGAGTGGCTTGCGCCGAGGTTTGCCCCAGAGTTCGACGATCCATGCGACGACCTATCTCTTGCCCGGTCCGGGCGACAGGGAATGCTCCGCCCATTAGCGGATGAGGATCCTGCGTGGGAATCATAGGGCTGAGCCTACAGCGACTTGACGGCGGATAGCCAGAGGGGGGCGCGTGGAATTAGCGCTGTCACGTGGTTTCAGTGAAGGCGCGGTGCTGGCGAAACGAAAAGACTTGCTCCCCCCGGAGGCACCTGCAGTTGCCGATAGCAAAGCAGCACTCGGCTCAGCGGCGTGGTCCCGCACGCGGTGGTACACGCGGACTATTTCTTCTTGCCCTTTTTGCCCTTCGTGCCGCCTTTCTTGGGCGTCGGGCCTGCGGGAGCTGCCGTGTCCTCGATACAACCACGCTCGATCGGCTGACCATCCGTCACGATGAAGAAGTCGGTGCGGCGGTTCTTCTCGCGACCGTCC
>DAORCZ010000019.1:0-23651 GCA_035345735.1 Pseudomonadota bacterium
TGATTTCTCGTGCGGCGTGGTTGATGAACACCGGAATTGCTCTCCTCGTTTGGAGGACGCGTTGCCTTGCAGGGGGGGTTCACACGCACAGTCGCTGAAGCCCGACGAGAGATGGCGACGCGCGCAGAATCGCTTCGGCTTCGACCGGATCGAAACGGTTGTGGCAAACGTCCAGCTCACGCGGTGACCAGTCTCTGAGCGCTGCGAGCGCGCGCACCGTCGCTTTCGAGAGCCGATTTGCGCTCAGCGCCAAGTTCTCGACCGACCGGAGCCACGGTGCTGACAACAACGGCCTCACGTCGTCGTCCTCCAGCCCGCAGTCGTGCAGGAAGAGCTGCCGAAGCCCGGTCAACGATGGACTGCTGGCGAGCGCTGCGCATCCCTCGCGACCCACGGGGTTATTGCTGAGATTGAGTGTAGACACACCCACGAGAATCGGCGCGGCAGCCAATGCGCGGATCGCCTCGCCATCGAGGCGATTGCAGTCGAGGTCCAGAACGCCATCCACCGAAAGCGCGCTGGGCTGGGCGAGCGCCAATGCGCCGCGGCGCTCGAGGCGATTGCGGCCGAGGAGCAACCGCTCGACCCTCCAGGGCCCGCGCGAGGGCGCAATGAGGGCGTCGATCCCGACCGGCCCGATCGCATTGCGAGAGAGCCCCAGACGACTCACGTGCGAGAGCAATCCACTCTCGCGCAGGGCAACGATGGCCTCGCCGCCGAGCGAGAGGCCGAGCGATAATTCGGCGAGTGCAATTTGGGTGGGGCGACGAATGAAGCGCTCGATCGCGCTCGTGGGAGCGTCCTCGTGCACCACTCGAATGATCGAGCAGTGCGCAAGCTCAGGCGCGTCCGTCCACCGCGCTGGGTCCGACACCCCCTCAAGTCCGTTGAGCACCACGTCGATCGAGCGACAGAGCGTGAGGGCTCGGCACACGCCCCGCTCGGACAAAGCACGGAGCCAGCGGCCCGGCACCAGCCGCACCGTGTCCGGCCACGCGGCGAGTGCGATTTCGATCTCTTTCTGAACGGTCGCCAGCGCCTCTTCGGAGCACTCGTCGATCGCCGTTGTGAGCTCGCGCCAAGCAATGCGTGAGGGCGCTCGTTTCAGCGCTCTTCGCACACGCTCTGGGCCCTCGCTCGTTCGCATCCTCGAAGGATAGCGCACGGGGCGCGGTGGTAGCTGAGGGCCTTGGACTGTGGGGGGAGCACAGGGGGGCAGTGGCTCAGGACTTCGCGGAATTTTTGAGTTCGGCGCGGCCCCGCAAGGCCGCAGACTGCGCGGGGCGCACGACATCCGCACCCCGCACGGCCGCAGACTGCGCGGGGCGCACGACATCCATACCTCGCACGACCGCAGACTGCGCGGGGCGCGCGACATCCGCACCCCGCACGGCCGCAGACTGCGCGGGGCGCACGACATCCATGCCCCGCACAGCAGGGGCGCGCGCGGGATGGCCGCCCGGTCCGTTTCACCCGGTTGCGGCCTGGGGAACCTGACGAACAGCCTGGTCGCGGTCGGCGGCGCACAGCGGGGGCGGCGACGAGCGGTCTAGCCCGCCGTGCGTTGGAGGGTCGGGGGGCTATTCCTCTTCTTCGACGTCGTCTTCGAACTGCGTGGTGACGGCGCAGAAGTTCTTGGTCTTGCGGGGGGCGGGGGCGAGCACGGGCTTCGCCAGGGCCTGGGGACTGGGCGGACCAATGACGGCCGGCAAGCCGGGAAGCTGTGCCTGCACCTGCAGCTTGCGGCGGCGGTATTCCTCGGCATGGCGGGCCAGGAACAGGGCCGGCTGACGGCCCCCGGTGACGACTTGCAGATCGGCGAGCATCTTTTTCCAGGCGTCGCTCGGTTCGGTCGGCTGCGGCAAGAGCGACAGCAGGCCCAAAAGGTCATCGATCTGCAGCTGGTTCGGGTCGCTGGGCAGCCCGCTGGCGGGCGGGGTCGTCGGGGAAGCGGCGCCACCGGGGCTGGGCTGGGCTGGGCTGGGCGGCGCGGTGGCGGCACCTCCCGGGCTTTGGGCGGCCGGCTTGCCGTTTGGACCCTTTACGGCCGAAGCCGGGGCCGCCGGCGACGGGGCCGGGCTTGGCGGCGGCAGCGGTGGCACCTTGCGCAGGAGCTCCTGCACGATGGGCACGATGACCTGGTCGCGCAGCGCCTCGTGCTGATCGGGATCGATCTGGCAGTAGCTGAGGCGCCCTTGCAGGCGGTGAATGAAGGCTGCGCTATCGGCCCGGGGAGCGGACATCACCTGGCGCAGGAAGCGACGGAACGGCGCTTGGCCGCGATTGAGGTGGCTGAGGACGACGTTGAGGACCCGGCCGCGACAATCGGCATCGCAGCTCGCCGACAGGGCGTAGTTCACCAGCCAGCGCTCCCGCTCATCGAAGAGCTGATGCGCGACCTCCAGATCAGTGCTGTTGGCGAGATCGGCGGACTGCATAAGCAGGGCCAGCGAGCCGACCAGGCCGGCCGCGGCCGACTCGGCGAACAGTCGCTGCAGCATCGTCCACTGGCGGCGCTCGTAGAGCTCTTCGACAAACTCCGAGTACAGGCCGACAAGGCGCAGGAGCGAGTTGTGCACTTCCCGCTCGTCGCGGAGCAAACCGAGGGGCCCCCCGAAGTGTCCCGGCGGCTCGGCAAGCTGCGGCTCGGCATCGTCGGCAATGACCTCGGCGATGGCCCGCGAGCGCTCGGCGTAGCGATCGTCTTTGCAGATCGGCAGGCCGGGGACGCTGACGCCATAGCGCTGCGCGCAGGTCGGCAGATAGGCGCTGGCCAGCCGACGGTAGTGGTGCTGATCTTTCTGCTCGATGTTGGCGAGCACCGAGGCCATGTACTCGGGATTGTCTTTGCCGAGCTCCAGCGCGTAGGTGACGGCCAGGTCGGGGTCGAGGATGTTGCCGCGCGAGAGCGAGAGCAGGACGCCATACCGCTGCTCGGCGTTGTCGCCGCCGCGGGCGGTCAGGGTCTGCAGGTTCTGCGACAGGATCTTGGCGCGCTCGATGCGCCAGTTGTTGATCGCCTGCTCGGTCGCGATCTTCTGCTGCGACTCGGCTTGGCGCTGCGCCAGCTTGGCCTGGTTGCACTGATACAGCGACGTGGCGATAAGACCCGCGCCGCCGATGATGACGCTGGAGAAAAACTGCGTGTTGCTCGACGCCCACTTGATAAAAGCGGCCAAGCCGCGCGCCGGCGGAGCAGCCGGAGTAGCTGCGGGGGCCGCTGGGGTCGCTGCCGCAGCCACGGGGGCAGAGCTCGCGGCCGGGGCTGCAAGCGTCGCGGCCGGGGCTGCAGGCATCGCAACCGCGACCTCGGCAGTCGGTGCAGCTGTGGGATCTGGGGGGGAATCAGCAGCAGGAGGGAGGGAGGCGGGGCGCTTCGACCGGCTCATCTAAGCCAGTATCTGCGCCCGCGCCGGCGCGGTAAAGCGCCGAGGCGCGGACTAACCGATCTTGCCGTTGAGGGCGAAGGCGATGATCAGCGAGTAGATGACCAGCGACTCGATGAGGGCGAGGCCGAGAATCATCGGGGTGAACATCTTGTCCGAGGCGCCGGGGTTGCGCGAGATGCCTTCGAGAGCCGCAGCGGCCGCGCGGCCCTGACCGAGGGCGCCACCGAAGGCGGCAATGCCGAGGCCAATCGCCGCGGCGATGGCGTACCAGCGGCCATTTTCGACCTTGAGCGCTTCCGGGCTGGCGGTCTGCGCGTAGGCAGCCGAGGTGACAAGGAGCGTGACCAGGGCGGCGAGCGCCGTCATCAGTTGCTTGCTGAGCTTCATAGTTGGGTTCCTCCGTGAATCCGTACGTTGTGAGTTGAGTTGGAAAACTCGTTTTGGGTTGCGGAACGCCCAGGTCCTAGAGACCTCAGCGCACGGCGCGGCTTAGTGCGCCGCCGCGTGGGCGTGTCCGTGATCGTTGTGATCGTGTCCGTGCTCGTCGTGGTGCTCGTGCTCGGCGACGGCCATGCCGATGTAGACCATCGACAGCAGGCAGAAGACCAGCGTCTGCACGACGGCCACCATCGTGCCGAGGATCAGGAAGGGCACCGGCAGGAGCAGCGGCAGCAGGCCGAAGAAGACGCTGAGCACCTTGTGGTCGGCGACCATGTTGCCCATGAGCCGCATCGACAGCGATACGGGCCGAGCGACGTGGCCGATGAGCTCAATCGGGAACATCAGCGGCGCCAGGTACCAGACCGGGCCCATGAAGTGCTTGATGTAGTTGCCGAAGCCCTGCGCTTTGACGCCTTCGATGTGGGTGATGACAAACACCGTGAGGCCGAGCGCAACGTTGGTCTTCAGGGTCGCCGTCGGGGGCAGGAAGCCGGGGATCAGCGACAGCACGTTGGAAAAGAAGATGAAGCAGGCCAGCGTGCCGATGAGCGGCAGGAACTTGCGGGCGGCTTTTTCGCCCATCGTGTTCTTCGACAGGCCCCACAGCGCGTCGCCGATCAGCTCGAAGAGGTTGCGCAGCGAAAAGCGCACCGGCGGCACGATGGCATCCTCGCCGCCACGGCTCACCGCCGACGAGAAGCTCATCGCCCCGGCGGTGACAAACAGCAGCACCATCAGCGCCGACAGCACGTGGGTCAGCGTGAAGTGCGACTCGGCAAAGGGTCCGCCCGTGAAGTAGAAGCCCTGGCCCTCGGCCTCGCGCCCGAAGTAGTGGCGCAGAAGGTCTGTGAGGCCCTGCAGGCCGGGCAGAAAGTCAAACCAACTGGATTCTTCACCCATCGGAAATCGGTCTCCTTACCCTACCGGGTCGCGGTCATGCGCCGACTCAGCGGTCGGGCTCGTCGCGCGGAACGCCAGCTCAAGACCCCGGACGAGGGCGGCGAGCGGCAGTAGCGAGAAGCCCACCACCAGCGACAACAGCGACAGCGGTAGGAAGCGAATCATGAGGTAGAGGGTCAGGCCAAGGCCGAGGAGCTTCAGCTGTCCCATGCCGAGGACCAACCCCAGCACCAGCTTCGGCTTCCCGCCGGCCCGTCGCGTCGCAAAGCGGCTGAGCCAGCCAATGGTCTTGGCATTGGCCCACGACAAGAGCACGCCGCAGAGGGCGCCAATCTGCACCCGCGGGCTCCCCAAAGGCAGCGTCAGAAGCAGGAGCGCGGCGGACAGCCACAGCACCCAGCGCTCGATCGCCGCGATGTGATCGACGGGGGCGCTCGGCTCGGCGGTGGCTGGGGAGGGTATGGGGTGCGAAGTATTCACGGGATGCTGTGCTTTTTGTTTTCTTGGCCGCGTGTGCCGAGCCCGGGCATCAGAGGTTCTTGGGGGGGCTTTCGTTCTTGGCTGCGGCGTCGCGCGCTAGCTCTTTTTGGTACCTGCGGGCCATGCGCAGGAGCTCGTTGAAACCAGAGGCCACACCGAAGAGAACCCCGCCCAGGGTGCACCAGGAACCGGTGTGAAAGCGTCGGTCGAGAGCGCTACCGACGGCATATCCCAGGACCACGGCGACACCGAAGAACAGACCGATGTAGCTGTATCGCAGCGACTGGAAGTACATCCGTGTCTTTTCGTTGCCGGTCGCTGCCGACGTCGATTCGGTGGGGCGGAGCGGGGGCTCACCGGGCTGGTTTTGGTCTCTGGGGTCGTCGATACAGGCCTCCGTCTACAGCTGGGTCGTCGCGTGTTGCCGAAAGAGGCGCCTACTTACCACAGCCCGCGAATTTTCTGCAAGCCCAGCGTGCGCGCGGCTTTAGCGAGGGGATTGCGATAGGATGCGACGCATGAGTGGGATCGAGCTGCGCTGCATTGACTGTCGAGGACTGCCGGCTGCTCCAGGGACGCCGGCCGCCTCCGCCGGGCTGGCTTGGTACGACCGGCCGGGGGAGCTGCCGGAGGTCACCCCGCCAGACGAGGCAGTCGCTCTGGACATGCGCACCCACGCGGCCTGGGGCAACGTGCTGAGCCTGCCGCAGTACCTGCAGCGCGAGCGCGTGCTGCGGGCCGCGCCGTTTAGCCAAGCCGGTCTCCGTGCCTGGGTGCTGCAGCGCGATGGCGTGCTGCTGGCGAGCTGCGAGACCTATGCCTGCCCGGTCCGCGTCGCCAAGGGAGGTCGCGGCTCAGCCACGAACCACGCGGTGCTCGACGGGGTAGGCCACGGCATCGCCAGCGTCTACGTCGATCCGCAGCAGCGCGGGCATGGCTATGCGAGCGAGCTCTTGCAGCGGGTGCATGCCGTGCTGCGGGGCGAAGGCGCGGTGCTCTGCTTCCTGTGGTCGGAGATCGGTCCGACGCTGTACGGGCGCCTAGGTTACGTCGCACGCCCGCTGTCCTATCGCCGCTACGCCGCGGCCCCGAAAGAGGAATCGCACGGCGCGACGCCGCCCTGGCAGTTCCTGCGCCCGGCGGAGCTAAGCGCGGCGCTGCAGCAGCGCAAGCTGGACAGTCGGGGCCTGTCGTACAGCATCGAGCTCGCCTGGCCGCAGATTGAATGGTATCTGCGACGGGCCGCGTTCTATTCGCGCTGTGTTGGACGGCCGCTGTCGCCGTACGTGGCCGCGCAGGCCGGCGATGCGCTGTCGGTGTTCTGTCCCGACTTTGCGGCGCAGATCTTGCGAGTGCTGACGCTCTACCCCGGTGCGCAGCTCGCCCGGGCCGGAGCGGTCTTTGAGCCGCGCAGTCCCGAGGGAGAAAACCTGCGCAACGTGCTGCACGCCGCACGGACCGTGGCCGGACAGCTTGGGCTGTCGCACATCGAGCTGTGGCAGAACCCGCTCAACGCCGCCTACCAGCGGGGGGGGGCGCACTTGCAAGGCCCGGAGCAGGTGAAAGATCTGCCGATGGTGCTGCTCTTGGGTCCAACCCCAGCGGGCGCGCCAGGCGCTCTGCGGGCGGAAGACTGGCACGACTACGAACGCGGTCTCTGGCTATAAAAAAGTTCCAAAGCGGCGGTTTTGCCACCAGGATGACGGGATCATGAAGACCGAAATGCTACAGCAGGTACTTGAAGGCGAAGGCGGCGTGCGCGCCGAGAGCAAAGGGGTCTATGTCGTCAGTGACGAGGTCGATCTGACGCTGCTGCTCGACATGGGGCACGAGCCGATGTCGGTCGCGCGGGTGCGGCGCATCCAGATCAAGGGCGACCTGCTGGCCATCGAGACGCACAAGGGGGACCGCGTCTATACGGCCGTGGCAGTGCGCGGCCTGAAGTTTGGCGCCAGCGATGCCGGCAAGATTCGCGGGACCGGCTTCACCGCCGCTCGCTAGCCGGGCTTAGCCCAAGAGCCCGCGGAAGAGCGTCTTTTCGCTCACTCGTTCCACAAACCACAACAGCGATAACGCAGCCAGAAGCGCCGAGACTCCGACGCGCACACAGCGGTCGTAGCCGTAGCGCGGCACCAGCGCGACCAGCGTTGCCGGCAAGATCCCAGCGACGGCGATGATCGGCACCAGCGGCAGATCAAAGCGGGCGAAGAGCAGGGCGCAGAGCCCAAGCAGCGTTGCCAGCAGCGCAAGCTCGCGTGCGGGGAGCCGGGACTTCTGCTCGCCCCCTCGGCTGGCCAAAAGGTACAGCACCGGGAAGGCGAGTGCGACGACGAGAAGCTGCCCGGCTTCGACGCCCACGTTGAAGGAGAGCAGCGAGAGGAGCAGACCGCTGCGCGGCAGCCCGACCTCCTTGAGCACCGACGCGAAGCCGAAACCGTGCACCAGCCCAAAGAGGAAGGTCAGCAAGAAGCGGTGACGCGGCGCCGGGCGCAGCAGGTTCTCGATTGCCACGTAGCCGATCGAGGCGGCGATGAAGCTTTCGACCAGCCGACTGGGCAGCGAGAGCACACCCAAGCCCGACAAGCACAGCGTCACCGAGTGCGCCAGCGTGAACGCCGTGACCACTCGCACGACGGCAAGCAGACCGTTTCGGGCTCGCGATCGGGATCGAGCCGCCGATGCGCTCTCGCCCGCCTCGCCCGCGGGCGTCGCCCCCGTGGTACCTGCCGCACCTGCCGCACCTGCCGCACCTGCCGCACCCGCCGCACCCGCGCTGCCCGCCGCAATGATCAGCAAAGCAAACAGAAACGCCAGGTGGTCGTAGCCCGTAAAGATGTGCTCGACGCCCAGCGCCGCGTAGTCGCGCACGTTGTCGAGCGTCGATAGCGGCCGTCCCAGCGGCAGGCTGCGGCTGCTGGCGCGCAGAGCATGCTCGGTCTCGCTGACGCCATCGCCCAGGCTGCGTCGCAAGCGCAGCAGGCACTGGTGGCGCGGGTCGACATCGAAGAAGAGGTTGTAGCTGAGTGCCGCGTCTTCCAGGCTCCGCGAGCAGCGGAAGCGCAGCTTCTGGACAAAAAAGAAGGACGCACTGCCGGGCTTCTCGGCGATGGCGTGCTGCTCGGCGCTGCCGGGACAGGGATGGCCGTGGTTACTGACGGTGACTCGCTCTAGCAGGTAGCGGGCGATCCGCTCGGCGCCAGCCTCGCTCTCGGCAGGGCTGGCGGGCCGATCTCGCTCAAGCCCCAGCGCTTCGTAGAGGTCGCTGTGCGCAAGCTGCAGCGTGACCTCCACGGCTCGGCCGCTGGCTACGACATCGCCGAAAACCACGCTCGACTGATGCGCGCTAGCCAGGGAGCAGAGCAACGCGCCAAGCGCGAGGCTCAGCATCGCGCGTAGCGGCCAGCGACGTGCCATGCTCGATGACTAGTTGGGCGCCGACTGCGCGCTGTGGTCGCGCATGGCGCCGTTGAACAGGCTCTGGGCGTCGAAGTCGACGCGAATGCCGATGACCTGGGTGAGCAGGTAGTAGAGCACTGCGAGCGAAAGCGCCAGGAGCAGGGCTGAGCTGGCGACGGCGGTGAGCGCCATGCCGAAGCTGCCCAGCACCCCGCCGACGACGAGCGCTCGCTTGAAGGGGTTCTCTTCCCGTAGCTCGGGCGGCGTAAGCAACGACAACAGCCGGCCCACCGTCTGCGACACGGAACGGTTGTGCCAAAGATCAGCGAAGTAATCGCGGAAAGTCATGGGGGTCCTTTGGGGCAAGCACCGACGCGAGGTCGGCGAGTTAGCGCTGCGACTGCAGGTCGAGAGCCGCCCCCGGCTCGGCCTGCGAGCGCAGGATGGTAGAGGGCGCCAGCGGGGCAGCGAAGGGGAAAGGAGCCAGGGCGTGATCGACGACCAGAGCGACCGACAGCACCATCAGATAGAGGAGCGAGCCCGAGAAGAGTGCTCGCGCCCAGCGGGCTCCCGCGGCGGGGCGGAGACCGTAGACGCCGATGGCCAGAAACAGCAGCCCTGACAAGAGCGCAATCCACAAGTAGAGCGCATGCCCCAGCCCCAGGGGGACCATGAGCAGTGTCACCGGGCAGAGCGCCAACAGATAGAGAACGATCTGCATCTTGGCGGTCGACGTCCCGTGCTCAATGACGGTCAGGCGATAGCCTGCGCGCTGATATTCGCTACGGCGGTACAGCGAGATCGCCAAGAAGTGCGGCAGTTGCCATAGGAACAGGATGGCGAAGAGTGTGATGCCGCCAAGATCTAGCTGCCCAGTAGCCGCCGTCCAGCCCATCAGAGGCGGCATCGCGCCGGGAATCGCCCCCACCACCAACGCCCCTGGCGAGGTCTGCTTCATCGGGGTATAGGCCGCGAGATAAATCGCAAAGGCGAGGAAGCCCAAGAAAGCTGTGAGGAGATTGGCGCAGATGGCCAACAGAGGCAGCGCCAGCGCGGTGAGCAGCAGGGCGAAGTAGAGGGCCGCCCGCGGCGACAGACGCCCAGCTGGCAGCGGACGCTTCTTGGTACGGGGAGCCAGTCCATCGATATCGCGCTCGATGTACATGTTGAGCGCGTTGGCGGCACCGACGATCAGCGCCGTCCCCGAGAGCGCACCAAGCGCCGGCAGCGGCGCCAGTGCATTCGGCGCCAGATACAGGCCCAGACCTGCGGTGCCCAGCACCATGACAGTTACCCGCGGCTTCGCGAGTGCAACGTAGTCTGCGAGCTGACTCATGAGAGCACCCCACCCTGGCCACCAATGATGGCCAAGCCACCGGTCGCGCCGCCACCGTATTCACTGGCCGGACGCAAGCGTAGGCACAGCAAGACCAGCCCGCCCAGGATGAGCGTGCCGATTCCCAGATGCGCTGCCACATAAAAGAGCCCGAGATAGCTCCACACGCTGAGGATGCCCAGGCCGATCTGCAGCAGGGTCAAAAGCGGCAGCGCTGTCAGCAAGGCTCGGAGAGCGGCATCAGACTCGCGTCGCAGCTGACTGCGAAGCCGAGGGGCCACGACGAACAGGCCTAGCGCGAAGGCCAGCCCATTTAGGCGATGGGCAGCATGCATCACCACGGCCGGATGCTCCCCCAGAGGCAGCAGGCTGCCCCGGCATAGCGGGATGTCGAGGCAAGCGAGCCCCCCGCCGCTGTGACGAACGACACCGCCCAGCACGATCTGCAAGAAGGCCAGTCCGGTGGTTAGGACCAACAGGGCATGGCTGAATCGCGGCACCTCATCACGACGGTACAGGGTCTGCCCAACCATCGCGTGGCGGGTTAGGGCAGCAACGGCAATCAGCGTCGAAAAAAATAACAGAGGGATGCAGTGCTGGCCCCAGGACAAGAGCGTTGGCAGGCGCTCGCCGACAGCGTCATCGCCTACGACGCCCTGAAGCATCGCCATGCCAAACGCCAAAGCCGCCAGAACGGGAACCGCGCGATGCGAGCGGCGCCCATCGCCCATAGCTGCCCCACACGTGACAACCGTGAAGAAAACGACCAGGCCAGCAACGAAGCGACGGCCCTGCTCGATAGGAACACCACCGTCAGCGGTTGCGAACAGCGAGCCAGGACACAGCAGCCAGTCCGGGCAGGCCAACGATGCGTCCGTCCGATGCACGATGCCGCTGAGCAGGAGCAGGAACCAGGTGAGTACGGCAGTCACGATAGCGAAGCGATGCGTCCACATGAGTTCAGGCGGGCTGAAATATCGCGGGGAGACGGCCCGAAGGCCCGACGCAACCGAGGGGTTATAGGCATGGGCCAGCGCGAGATCTCAGACCCCTTGCGTGTACTCGGCAAGCCTCGGCTTGGCAAGGGGAAATCCGCGTGCCCAGGCGAAGCGACCGGTTCACAGATCGCCCAACGGCGGAGCGACCCACATTTGAGCGATGGCGGCCCAGCCGCAAGGCGTGGCTCTGGAGGACTCTCCCCCCTTCAAGCAAGGGCTCTGTTGCGGGCATTGCGGGCTGAAGGGAAGACGGCGAGCAGTGCCAGAGGGCACGCCAGCGGCTAGCCGGTTTGCAGGCCCTCGTGTGCGATCTCGATGGTCTCGATCGAGATCTCATTCTTGCTGGAGTCGTAGTCGGGGCCCTCCCACTTGGCGACCCAGCCCTTGATGAACTGCCATTTCTTGACGGGCTGCCCGCCGGGCCCTAGCTGCGTGATCGTTCCATTGAAGCGCTGGATGCCGCCGCCGCCGCTGCCCATGAAGCGGAGCCTCTGCTTCCAGCCATTGGCCGTGGCGAGGCCGCGCTTGAACACCAAGTTCGGAAACTTCGTGCGGCCGATCAGCTTGTGCTCGAACTCGTTGACGCCGCCCTCTTGCACAGCAACGGCCTCCGCCTCGGATTTGAGTCCGCTGACGGACCTGAAGTAGGCAGCGTTTTCCTGATCTCCATCGATCTCGACCAGGAAGGTAAAGGTCGAGAAGGCTTCCCGTCGGGTCCCTGTCATGACGTGTCCCTCGCGCGAGTGGCTACTACAGAGTTTTCGGCGGCAGGTGGCTAGCGGGTGTCTATGGTCTAAGCCATGGCAGGATCGGCTTAATCCAGCCCCCTGCCTCCTGCGCTGCACACACGGATCCCCGACGGGGATCGTACCGCATCCCGAGAGAACCGGCGCGCAAAACGCAGCTCGCCACCGCCGCAGGGGCGATGGCGAGCATGTAGGTTGTCGAGGAAGGAGAGAAAACGAAGGCGGGCGAGAAAGGCCGGCTAGCCGATGGCGATGCCGAGCAGGTTGCGCAGCTCGAAGTAGGCAGGCGAAATCGCGTACATAAGCAGCTCTTTCACCTTGTCCTTCGGCTGCATGCCACCGACCGTGATCGGCTCTTGGCCGATGAAGCGCGCTGCCAAGCTGAGGTCGTTGCTGATGATCAGGCCTGCGCGGTGCGAGGTCAGATCGACAGCCTGAGCCCACTTCGCCATGTCTAGCTGCGACTTCTGCTGGACGAAGCGCTGCACGACCATGTGCAGGTGCTCCTGCGCCGCCTGCGGCAGGTACTGACGCAGCGCCAGGATGTACTGCTCGACCAGCTGGATCTTGTCCGGCGGGATGTTGAACTGCGGCGCCACCATGCGGATTGCCGCCATCACGGCCACCGACAGCTCGGTATTGGTCGGGATGATCTGCCGCAGGTAGTGCTCAGGTCGCATCTTGGTCAAGAACGAGGCGATGGGGAACGCCATGTCCTTGTCGCTACGTCCCGAGAGCATGCTGCCACCGACCACAATCGACGGAATGAACTGCAGCTTCTCGCGGCAGTTAGCTACCTGCAGCTCGCCCTGCTGCTCCGGCCGGAAGAAGATCTCGATGTTCGGCGGCACGTTCAGCACCTGCATGACGTAGGTGAAGACCTTGCTGAACATGGCCTGATCCGTCGCCAGATCACGTCGCTCTTTGCGCTTGAGGTTGTACTGCTTGTGCTCTCCGCTCTTCATCATGCCGACGGCCATGTAGACCGCAGCGTAGATGTTGCCGACGAAGCGGTCCTCATCCGGGTGATACAGGTACTTGGCCCACATCTCGTCGGTGAGCTTGGCCTTGGCGCGAACCAGACCCTTGGACTTGTACTGTTCGAAGAACTGCTGTTCTTCGGCATCGGCACGCTGCAAGTAGGTCAGCGCCGAGCACATGCACCAAGCGCGATCGTACTGGCGAGCATCCATGTAGATCTTGCGCAGGTTCTTGTAGGCCTCGATCTTGAACGGATCTTTGCTGATCAAGAACATCTGCTCGTTGATGGCTTTGTCCAGCATGTCTGGACCCGCCACCATGTACAGCTCTGCGAGGATCTCATGGCGCTTCAGGTTGTCCGGCTCAAGCTGGCAGGCCACCTCGAAGGTCTGAATGGCGGCATTGATGTCGCGCAGACGCGAGCGGTAGATCTCGCCGAGTGCGTGCCATAGCGCAACCGTGTACTGCTCCTGCCCAGTCTTGGGCATTCGCTTGATCATCTTGCGGTAGTTGCGCTCCTGCGCCTTCCAGTCCTTGCGGTTGGTGCACAGCTTGTCGATCGCTTCGAAGGGCTTGAGGTACGTCTGGAACTGCTCCTTCGGAATGCGATCCGGGTTCTCGAAGTAGGCATCGAGTGACGAGTTGAACTGGTCGATCGCCTCGTCGGTGGCCTTCAGCGCATCGCGGAAGATGACGCCCGCGGTGTAGAAGAACTTGCCGCGCCGCAGGTTGTCCTTCTCGATGCCGGCGATGCGGTGCAACACCTCGATCGCCTTCTTCCACTGCTCGGTCTTGGTGTACAGGTCCAGGACCTTGTGCAGTACGACGTGGCTCTCTGGCTTCAGCTCGACGGCGTCGGTGTAGCACTTGATGGCTTCGTTGTACTTCTGGAGCTTGTCGGTATAGAGCTCCGCCATCTCGCAGTTGAGCTTGAACTTCTCGTCGGTTTCCGAGACCGGCAACAGCGCGCGCTTGGCGTTGATGACCGCTTCCCAGTCGTTCTGAGCCGACTGCATGTCGATGACGGCGAGGAGCGTCGGGCGATGATTCGCGTCGATCTCCAGCGCCTTCTCGAACATGTTGAGGGCCTTCTTCTTTTCGCCCTGCTTGAGCTTGATCACGCCCAGGCGATAGAAGATATCGACGACCTCGGAGTCCTTCTGGCCTTCACGGTGGTGGACCAGCACCGTCTGATACAGCTTGAAGGCGCCTTCCCAGTCTTCGATGCGATACAGCAAGTCGGCGCGACCCAGCAGCGTCTGCAGCGACGTGCTGTCCAGGTCGTAGGCCATCTTGTAGTACTTGAGGGCCTTGTCGCGATTGCCGAGGCTATCTGCGGTCTTTGCCAGCCGGAAGTAGAGCTGGTTCGTCTCCTTGGCATCGCGCTTGTCCGCCTTGCGGACGAGCATGTCGAGGATCGGCTCTAGCTCCTTCCAGCGCTGCTGCTGGAAGTACACATCAGACAGCGGCTCGGCTGCACCAACGTGCTCGGGGTCGAGCGCAATGACCCGCGCCAAGAACTCCGCGCTCTTCGGTTCGTCGTCGAGACGCTCGCGGAAGATCGTCCCGATCTCGAAGAGCATGTTGACCTTTTCCTTCTGGTTGGCCAGCTGCTCTTCGCAACGAATCATGTACTGCACGGCCTTGAGCCAATCGCCGCGACCTTTGTAGAGCGCGATCAGCTTCAGCAGTGCGGGGACGTAGTTACCGTCGATGCGCAGCGCTTCCAGGTAGCGCCCTTCGGCGGTGTCCTGGTCCTGCATGCGATCTTCGTACAGCGCGCCGACCCGCGTGTGCAGATCGACCTGCTTGGCGCGGTCAGTGACCAGCGATACCAAGTGGGCCAACGTGTCGATGGCGCGGTTCCAGTCCTCGACCTTTTCGTACAACCGACCAAGAGCATTCAGGGCCTGCTGATGGTTCGGATCGAAGGACAGGATGTCGCTGTAAGCCTCGACCGCGCGATCGAGATCCTTGATCTCGACCTCGTACACCTCGCCCATCAGCGCGTAGAGCGCCATGCGGTCGCCGGCGTCCGGTACCGCCATGATGTGACGACGGTAGGTATCGACGAGCTCTGCCCACTTCTGCTGCAGCCTGTAGAGCCGCTCGAGTTGCTTCAGCGAGGGAGTGTGCCGCTCGTCGATCGTGAGAACCTTCTCGTAGGTCTCCGACGCCTTTTCGAGCTTCTTGAACAGGTTCTCCCAAGCCTGAGCAATGCGCTCATAGACCGAGATTCGGTCATCGTCGGTCGCGACGACGTCGAGCTGCGCTTCCAAGATCTGCAGGTATGGCTCAGCCTGCGAAGTCCGGCTGTACAGATCTTCCAGCGCTCGCATGGCCCGCAGGTTGGCTGCATCGATATCCAGAATTTCTTTCTGGCTGACGATGGCCTTCTTGGGCTCCTGCAGCTTCTGGTCGTAGTACTCCGCGATGCGGCGCTTGAGGGTGATCACCTTCTCTTGGTCGTCGATGATCTGAGCCTTGCGGCCCAGGATATCGATGAGGTCGACCCACTGCTGACCCGCTAGATACAGGCGCTCCAGGTTGTCCAGCGCCTGCATCGCAGCCGGATCTGCCGTGATCGCCCGACGGTACGCCCCGATGGCGTTCGAGGTGTTGCCAAGCTGGTTCTCGTAGCGCTCGGCCAGCTCAACCAGGATGTCAACCTTCTTCGGTACGTCGTCCTCAACGTTCGAGTGGTGCTCAAGGACCTGAATCAGCTCCTGCCACTGCTGCGTCTTGCGATAGCACTCAGCGAGGTTGGTCAGCGCTTCTTTGAGGTTCGGGTCAATCGCCAAGGCCTGCTGCTGCGAAGCGATGGCGTAATCAACCCGGCCAAGGTGCTCGTTGTACCAACGACCGATCTTGACCCACAGGTCGGCGCGGGCCTTCATGTCGGCAAGCTGTTGCACGCTCTGCGTGTACTCGCCAAGCAGATCGCCCCACTTGCCGGTGATCGACGCCAAGCGCTCTAGCTCACGAGCCGTCGAGTCGACCGAGTAGTCCTCGCGGAAGGCGGCCTGAAGCACCACGAACGCGCTCTCGCGATCGTTCATGTTGTCTTCATAGATGCGAGCTATCGCCTGATACGCCTCGATGCGCTGGTGCGGCGTGAAGTTCGGGAACTCAACGCGAGCCAACAGAAGCTCAGAGAGCTGATTCCACGAGCCGCGAGCGCGATAGATGTTTTCCAGCGCAACCGAAGCAGTGAGGTTGTGCTTGTCGATCTGCAGCACGCGCTCGTACGCATCGGCGGCTGCAGCGGCATCGCTAACGTTGTCTTCCCAGATCTTCGCGGCCTTGATCAGCTCACTGATCTTGTCTGCCGGGCTGTCGAGGAGCTTGATGCGCTTCTCGATCACGTCGACCGCGTCTTCCCAGCGCGCTTCCTCACCGAACAGCTTCTCCAGTGCGGCGAGGGCTCGGAAGTCCTTCTTGTTGTACTCAAAGACCTTCCGCCACGAATCGATGGCGTCGTTCGGCCGCATCAGCTGCTCGGCATACAGCTTGCCGAGCTCGGCATAGGCCTCGCGAATCTCCTCGATGCTCATGTTCTGCAGCTGCCCGGCTTCGATCAGGCGGTGCAGGGTGTCCACGAGGTCATCAGGCTGCTGCAGCTTACGGTACAGCGCCGCAGTCGCCCGCAATGCGTCGATATCGCGGGAGTCGATCTGCAGAATTTCGTTCCACGCGTCGAGCGATTCGCGATCGCGCTCCAGCTTGACTTCCCAAATCGGCCCCAGACGCTTGAAGAACGGGATGCGATCTTCGGGGATCTCTGTGATACGCACCGTGCGCTCTAGGACATCGACCAGCTCGCGCCACATCTGCGCTGTCTCGTACAGACCAGCCAGCTGTCCCAGCGCCATCGGATCTTCGCCGCGGAGGTCGATGACCTTGTTCCACAGCTCGATCGACTTGTCGCGCTCGTTCAGAGCGTCGCTGGCAATGCGCGCCATACGGGCATAGCAGTCGGCCATGCCGGCGTCACCGTCGGCAATGTCTACCATCTTCTCGTAGACGCCAAACAGCTCACGCCAGCGCTCGCCGCGGAAGTAGATCCTCTCCAAGCACTCCAGCGCCTTGCCGTTGCGCGTGTCGTCTTCGAGGATCGCCAGGTAGCACTTGATCGCGTTCTCTGGGCTCTCCAGCGCGTCGGTGTAGACCTTACCAAGACGGAAGTACAGCTCGATGCGGTCGTCGGTCTCCGGCGTGATCTGGATGCGGCGGGCCAAGATATCGGCCAGCTCAGGCCACATCGAAAGCTGAGCGTAGATGCGATCCAGCGCCGCAAGCGCCTCGGCATCCTTGCTGTCGATCTTGAGGACGTTGAGGTGAGCTTCTTCCGCCCGCTGTAGATCGCGGAGCTCGAACTCGAAGACACGAGCGACCTTCAGGAACAGCAGACGCTGTACAGCTGCATCACGGCGAGCGATATCGCCCTGCAACGTGTCGCTATAGACCTGCACGAGCTCTTCCCAAGTCCGCACGACGCGAGCTAGACGCTCAACCTCTTCACCAGCCATCTCAGAGGTCGGTGCTTCACTGATCGCGCGGCACCACCACTGGAAGGCGGTGACTTGATCCATGAGCTTGTGCTCGCAGATCTCGGCGATGCGCTGGATGAGCGCCTGCCGCTCCGCCTCATCGGTGAGCTTGTCGAGCTGAACCTCGTGGATCTTGACGAGCTTCTCCCACTGCTCAGCTACCCGGTACAGCGGCTCGAGGATGCCGGCAATCTCGATCGGCTTTACGTTCTCGGCGAACAGCAGTTCGAGCGCCTGCAGCGTCGGGCCGTGGTTCGGATCGCTGGTCAGGATCTCGCGATACACCTCGATCGCGCTGTCCACGTCGTGAAGCTGCTGCTCAAAGGTCTGACCGAGTCGGAACTGCAGCGCAACGATCTCCTGATCGCTGTTTGCCATCCGGATCTCGGTGCGCAGAACGTCCGTGAGTTCCTTCCAGTGCTGACCGCGCTCGTAGAGTCGGTCGAGAGCGAGCACGGCGTTCGGATTCTCGGCTTCGACGTCGAGAACACGCCGGAACGTGGCAATCGCCTTGTCCTCGGCCTGCATCTCCTCTTCGTAGACGCGGGCGGTGCGCAGCAGCATCTCAACCTGCTGCAGCACATCCTGCATCTTGACGATTTCAGCCTCGTACAGCGAGGCCAGCTTGGGCCACGCCTTGGTGATTTCAGCCAGGCGCTCCAGATTCTGGATCGTGCTCTCGTTCTGGGAATCAAGTGCCAGAGCGCGACTGAATGCCTCAAACGCCGAGGGCGAGCGTTCTAGCTGCCGCTCGTAGTAGCCGGCAATGCGATGCAGTAGCTCAACCTTGGCTAGCGCGTCCTCGGCATGCTTGACCTTGACCTCAAGTACGTCGATGAGTTTTTCCCACTCACCGGCCGTCTCGAATACGGGTTCAAGGACGTTAGCTGCCGCCACCGGCTCTTCTGCGCCATGAACGATGGTGTCGAGTGCGGCCAGCGTCGGCTCGTGAGTGCTATCCAGCTCCAATGCTTGACGATAGGACTCGACCGCCTGCGCCATATCCTTGAGCTGGGTCTGGTACAGCTCGCCGATGCGGTACTTGAACACCACGGTCTCGGCACTCGTGCCCGAGAGCTCAACTTCACGTTCGAGGATCTGCAGCAGGTCGTACCAGCGCTGCGCTGTCAGATACAGGTGATCAAGCGCAGAGATCGCGGTCCAGTCCGTCGGATCGAGATCCAGGATGCCGGAGTAGGTTTCGATCGCGTGCTCGACATCGTTGAGCTTGGTCTCGTAGACCTCGCCCATCTGATTGAGGACGCGCTTCTTGTCCTCGACGGTCTGCGCCAGATCAACCTTGCGAGCAAAGATGTCCTTCAGATCGGCCCAGCGCTCCAAGTCGATGAACAGCCGCTCAAGCGAGTTGATCGCCGTGGTGTCATTCGGATCAGTCTCAAGAACCCCCTTGTAGACTTCGATCGACTTGTCTGGGCTCTGCAGCACCTCGACGTAGAGTCGAGCGGCCTGGAAGTACAGAGCCTTCTTGTCGGCCACTTCTTCGACCATGCCGACCTTCAGCTGCACAACCTCGACGAGCTTCTGATAGTTCTCCGTGCGGCGATACAACGACTCCAGCGAGTTGGCTGCCGGAAGGTTGCGCTCATCAACCTTGATGACCCGGTGGTAGGCCTCAGCCGACTTATCGGTATTGCCAAGGTTCTGCTCATAGATCTGCGCGATGCGAGTCCACAGATGAACCTGCAGTTCAACATCGTGGCCAGCTTGCTCCACGACTTCGCCGTAGAGATTCACCAGGTCTTGCCAGCGTTCGAGCTGACGGGCGAGACGCTCAAGCTGCTTCTGCGTATCGTCGCGCGTCGGGTCTTCTCGCAGGGCGCGAGCGAATGTGTTGAACGCCTCGACGCCATTTTCGCCTCCCTCTTCGTAGAGGCGAGCGATCTCATGCAGCAGCTCGATCTTGCGCAGTGGATCAAGCGAGTGCTTGACCATGATCTCGTAGACGAAGACGAGCTTCGCCCAGTCGTTAATCTGCTTGTAGATCGGCTCCAGAATTGTCGCGACGTTGAGCTCGTGGTCAGGCAGCTTGATCAGACGCTCCAAGGCCACGGTCGCCGCTTCGTTGGCAGGGTCGATCTCGAGCACCTGCCGATACGTGTCAACGGCCGCGGCCAACTCGCTTAGCTCACTCTCACGCAGAGCGGCGAGACGCACGAGCACTGGGACGGTCTCAACCTGCTCCTGAGTCAGCACCAGCTGGCGCTGCAGGTTCTCCGACAGATCGGTCCACATCTTCTGCTGGACGAAAAGGCGGTCGAGACTGCGCAGTGCATCGAGGTTGCTGTCGTCCTGAGCCAGCACCTCTTTGTACGTGTTAATGGCCTGCTCGTAGTTGCCCAGCACTTCTTCCCAGAGCTTCGCCATGCGGAAGAACATGCCTTCGCGAATCTTGGGATCGGTCGCGATCTCCACCTTCTTGCGGAAGACCTCGAGTAGCTCGTTCCACTGCTGGTGCCCCTGATAGAGCTTCTCGAGAGCTTCCAGAACCACCGTGTCCTCAGGATCGATGGCTTGCGCTCGGCGGAAGAACTCGACAGCTTTGTCGCTCTTGCCGAGATGTTCGTCGTAGACAACCGCGACGCGCATCAGCAGCTCACGGGTCAGCAGCGACTCCATGCCGCCCTTTTCGATCGCTTCCTCGTATAGCGCGACGAACTGGCTCCAGAAGCCCAGATGGGCCGCCAGTGCATCGAGCTGAGCCCGGCACTGCTCATTGGCAGGGTCTAGGCGGAAGCAGCGGCTATACGCATCGAATGCTTTCTCGCCGTTGCCGACTTGCTGAGCCCACAGCTCGCCGATGCGCATGAGCAGAGTGACCCGAGTGAGGATTTCCACCTCATCGGTGCGCTTGAGCTGAATCTCATGCACCTCGATGAGCTTCAGCCACTCACCGAGCTGCTCGTAGATCGGCTGCAGGATGTTCGCAGCCTCGACTTGGAAATCCTGATCACCGAGTCGACGTTCAAGGGCCTCACGTGCCCCGCTATGCGCAGGCGCAAGCTCCAAGATCTCGCGATAGCACTCGATCGCTCCCGGCACATCCGAGAGGTGCTGTTCGCGAATCTGGCCCAGCCGGTACTTGAGCTCAACGATGGTCGCGGCGTCCGCGGGATCGACCAGCTCAAGCTCGCGAGGAATGGTCGCCTGTAGCTCGGCCCACTGTGCAGTGGCCGTGTAGATGCGATCCAGGGCCTGCCATGCGGCAAGCTCGTTCTCGCCACCAACTCCGTCGAGAATCGCGCGGTACGCAGTGACCGCCTGGCCCGGATCCTTGATCTCGTTTTCGTACAGCTGAGCGATCTGGTAACGGATGCCCTTCTGACGCGCCGGATCCATCTCCAGATCCAGCTTCTTCTGGTAGATGCTCAAGAGTTCGGTGTAGCGCCCGGTCTTGAGGTACAGCCGCTCCATCGCTTCCAGAGCGATGGCGTTGTTTTCGTCGATGGAGAGGATCTGCCGATTGGTCTCGATCGCCTTATCGGCATTCTGCATCTGCTCTTCATAGATCTTGGCAACCACGAGCAGGAGCGGCAGAGACTCCATCTTGTCGGTGAACTTGGGCACTGCCGCTTCGTACGCAGCGACGAGCTGGGCCCAACCACCCGTTTCCGCAGCCAGACGCTCAATTTCGGAGCGCAGCCAATCGGCCCGATGATCCTCGCCGAAGCCTTTGAGGTACCACGAGTAGGCAGTGCCCTTGTCCTTTAGCGATGTCTCGGTCAGCTCGGCTAGCTTCTGCATCCGCTCGACCCGAGTCGCCAGGTCTTCGGTATGAGAGAGCTGGATCTCAAGAACAGAGGCCAGCTTCTTGGGATCCTTCGCCCCCTCATACAGCGGGATGAGCGCCTCAGCGGCCATGAGGTTGCGGGCATCCAGCTTCAGCACGGCCTCGAAGGCACGCAGAGCACGATCCGCCTTGCCCATCTTGTCGCGGTACAGCACCGCAATGCGGTTGTACAGCAGAACCTTGTTGGCATCGTCTTCGACGTCTACTTGACGCTCGAAGGTGCGGATCAGCTCATCAAACTTGTTCTGCTTCGCGTAGAACTGTTCGAGATCGTCCCAGCTCTTCTGCTCGACAAAGAGCTTCTTGATCGCATCCTGAGCGCGGCGATTCTCGGGCTCAATCGCGAGCAGCTGACGCCATGCATTGGTGGCCCGAGGACCGTCCTTGACGCGATCCGTGAACAGGACGCCAAGCTTCTGCAGCATGGCGACCTTCTTAGCGTTGTCGTTGAACAGCGCGACCTGACGCTCACTGACGTCGGCCAGCTTGTCCCACATCTTCTCGCGCTCATAGAGCTTCTCGAGCTCACCGAGGGCTTCGACATGGTCAGGATTGGCCTCAAGTACGCGCTCCCAAAGCTCGATCGAGATGGCCGGCTTCTTCAGCTTCTCGGACGCCATCTTGGCGATCTCGACGAAGCGCTGGCCTCGCTCGTTGGCGTTGGGGATGCGCGAAATCTCGCGCTGGTTGACGGCGATCAGTTTCTCCCAGTCACGACGCTTCTCGTAGTTCGACTTGAGATAGTTGATCGCTTCAGCGTTGCCATCATCTAGAGCCAACGCCTGCTCGTAGGCTTTGATCGCTTCCGCAACGTTCGAGAAGCGCTCCTGGAAGAGGCGCGCAACGCGGCAATAAAGCGCCACCTTCTCGGGAACGTCTTCGATCTGCGACGCCTTCTTCTGCAGCGTCGAGATGAGATCTGGCCAGCGCTTCATGTTCTCGTACTGCGCGGCCAGTGCATCGAGCGCGGCGACGTTGCCCGGCTGGATGGTGAGGATTGTGTTGTACGTGTTCACGACCTGCGAGTCGATGCGCAGGCGATCCTTGTAGATCGCCACCAGTTCGAACAGCGCTTCGACCTTCTCGTCGGCTGAAAGCTCGGCGACTTTGTCGGCGAAATCTTTCAGCGCATCAGCCAAGCCGTTCCACTTCTCGGCCTGCCGTAGCACGCGAATGTGCTCACGACGCGGAACGCGGTGCGTGGGGGCTTGCGCCACAACCTTGCGCCAGGCATCGATCGCCTTGTCAAGGCTGCTACCCTCAAGAGCCCACGCGGCATCCATCGCTGCTCGCACGGCGGGCTCCAGGCCGGCGTATTCATCCGGCACGGCAGTCTCTGCCTCGGCAGCCGGCGGTTCTTCCGCTGCCGGCTCGGCCGCAGGTTCCTCTTGTGCGATCGGCGGCGCAGCCTCGGCGGCAGCCTCAACCACGGGCTCAGCCTGGGCAACTGGGGCCGCCTCTTCGGCGGGAGCCTCCTCAGCGGCAGGAGCAGGAGCTTCTTCGGCAGCGACTGCAGCGGGTTCGGGCTCCGCGGGTGGAACCGCCTCGACAGCGGCCTCCTCAGCGGGAGCCTCTGCCGCCGCCTCAACCGGTACCTCCCCTTCCGCCGCGGCAACGGCTTCACCTTCGGGGGCTGCCGGCTCAATCGTGGGGTCGCCGAACTCAGCAATGTATGCCTGTAGCTCGTCGTTCTCTGGGAAGACGCGCATGACCTCGGCGTAGTAGCCGCGGGCGCGTTCGGGGTCGGCCATCTCGCGCCAGGCGATCCGCGCGGCCTGCACCATGAGCGCTCCGCGTTCTTCATCACCCATCAAGGCGGAACGCCCCAGCTCGGCGTAGCTCAATAGCTGCGGCCACTCACCGCGCGGTGCCATGACGTCGCGGAGCAGGCTGAACGCAGCCAAGTGCCCAGCGAAGGCCTGAGCAGCTTCCACAGAGCCCGCGTACGTGGAGAGCAACGCGCGGCCATAGAAGTGCGCCGCGCGATCGCGATCCTTCCAGCGCAGCAGCCACATGTTGCCGATGCGCTTGGCCAGATCGATCTGGGCTTGCGCATCCTCCAGCGAATCGATGCGCTGATCCTGCAGCGCAACGATATCGTCGAAGCGGTTCTGTGCAGCCAGCGTCTTCTCAAGCAGGAAATTTGCCATCTCCTGCTGGGGCGCCAGTGCCACGACGTTCCGCAGGGCCTGCTCAAGACGCGGATCGGTTGCGGCCTCCAAGTGGAGGATGCGTGCCGCACGCAGATAGACACGCGCTGCTAGCGCGGCATCGTTGGCGGAGACCCGCTGCGCCTGAGCGAGAAGCCGATCGACCTCGCCGTTCCAGTCTTCGCGATCGTACTGGGTTGCGGCCAACGCATCAGCGATGTCGCTATCACCCGGTTGTCGCTTGGCTGCGTTCTCCAGCGCGGTCTTGGCACGATCTCGCTGCTGGGCATCGAGCAAGATCTCGCCCAATAAGCGCTCGGCTTCCGACTTGCGGGCCGGATCCGTGCTGACCTTCATTTCGAGGCCGAGCAGCGTGGCAACCATCTCGAGGTTGCCCATCTCGCGATAGATCTGCCGTGCCCTCGTCAGAGCCCGAATCTGCTGCGGGTTCTGCTTGAAAGCCTGCTGGTAGTGCG
>DAORCZ010000020.1:0-8288 GCA_035345735.1 Pseudomonadota bacterium
GCAGACGCAGGCCGGCATCATCAAGGGCAAGTACTACTACATGAGCCCGGAGCAGGCCGCCGGGCGCCTGATCGACCGCCGCACCGACGTCTTCGCCGCCGGCATCTTGCTGTACGAGATGCTCGTCGGCGAGATGCTGTATTACGACGAAAATCTGGACCGCCTGCTCGCCTTGGTACGGCGGGCCGATATCAGCCCCCCCAGCAAGAAACGCCACGATATCCCCCAAACTCTGACCGACATCACGATGAAGGCGCTGCGCAAGCGCGCTGACGATCGCTATCAGACGGCGGCAGACTTCGCGGCGGCTCTTGATGTGTTCCTCAGCGCGTCGGCCGCAAACTTTGGCGCTGCCGATCTCGGGGGCTTTGTCGCCCGCGTCATGGACAGCCAGCGCAAGGGTGGCCGCATCAGCGATCCGACGATGAGCGTCACCGCCCTGCCACCCGTCGACGGGCGCGACGACACCAGCCCCACAGTAGGCTTGAGTAGCGACCAGGTGCGACGCCTTGGGATCGTGGTTCACGACGAAAACAGCCTGATCTTCCAGTCGCAGAGCCGGCTGATGGCCCTGCTGGCAGACAGCAGCGGTGCCACCGCCATCGGCGAAGGAACGGGCTCGGGCATCACGACGCAGGCTCGGCACCGTGCGGGCCACAGCGGCGTGATCGACGACCGCGAGCTCGCGGCGACCTCTCCCCGCGACGAGGCACGCGCCCGTACGCTCCGTCGCGACGAGCGCAAGACCGAGGTCGATCCCGATCTGCTGGAGACCACCAACCCGCTCTACGGCAACACGCCTCGCCTGCGGCCCGCCTCGCGCAATACCCCCTCGGGCCCGACGGGGGATTTCAGTCAGCGGCTGGCGGCCTACGAATTCCCGCCTGAGATTCCAGCCCGGGCCGCGGCGGCTCGACGTGGGGCAGCCAGCCCTTTGGCCTTCGAGCCGCTGCCGCAGCCAACGCTAAGCGAGCGGGCCATGGACGCCGAAGCCAGCGGCAACATCCGCGTACCCTACGAGCCCAAGGTCGAGCTCACACAGAGTGACCTTTACCCACAGCTCGATCCGGCTCTTTTGGCGGGGCGGGGACAGCAGAGCGGCAGCAGCGACGCCATCTCGAACGCCGCGACCCAGGAAGCCCCCCCAGCCCTGATCGCACAGCGCGGCGCGACGCCCTCTGGGGCCTCGGGCCTGGCAGAACCGGTGATCGCCCTCTCCTCAGCCTCGCAGAGCAACATCGAGGCGCTCTCCTCGCAGTCCTACTCAGCGCTGTCGGCCTCCGCTAGCTCGCTCTCGGGTCACCGACCGGGGCTGTCGCAGGTGCAGAGTCCGGCGCGTGGCCGCAGTCTCTGGGGATATGTGCTAACGGCGGTTGGGGCTGCGACTTTCTCATCGGTGATTACCTGGAATGTCGCCACTCGCACGGTCAATCGTCCGATCGAGGAAGCCCCCGTCGATGCGGCGGCGGCGGCCCCCGATTTGTCGCTTACGCTGTGGGTCCCCGAGGATGCCCCGCTGGAAGAGCCGCCGCCGGCGCCGCTGCTGCTGCCCCCCGGTGTCGCGAGTGATGCACCGACCAAGCCAGAGGATTCGACGACCAAAGCGGCCGCCGCAGACGGCACCGGGACGGTGCGCATCAACTCGACACCCGAGGGCGCCGAGGTCTACGTGCAGCGCAAGCTGGTGGGTAAGACCCCGCTTGAGCTGAACGAGCAGCCGCTCGACAGCGACGTCAAGTTCGAGCTGCGCATGCCTGGCTACAAGAAGAAGCGCAAGAAGCTGCGCTGGAACGGCGAGCAAGAGCTCGACGTCACCATCAAGCTGGAAGAGGACACGCCTAGCGACAGCCCCGCCGCAAGTGGCGAGACCACGCCCCCAGCCTCCCCGTCGGGGGGTGAGTCTAGCAATTGACAGCGCCCGAGCAGTTGAATACACAATGGGCCCTCCCGATCCGTTCTTTTGGAGGTCCTTGTGGCTCGCGTTACCGTCGAAGATTGTCTTGAGAAAGTCCCGAACCGCTTCGCGCTGGTGATCCTGGCGGCTGAGCGGGCCCGCATGCTGTCGCGTCGGGCACGACCGCTGATCGAGTGCGAGAACAAGGCGGCGGTCACCTCGCTGCGTGAGATCGCGGCCGACAAGGTGCGCTTCACCGAGGACATCAAGCAGAAGGTCGAGATTTATCTCGAAGAGATGCGGCAGCGCGGTAACAAGCGAACCATTCTGCCGGCTCCCAAGGCCGCAGCCGCAGCCGCAGCCGCCGCTGAGAGCCCGAGCGAGTAGCCCAGCTGCGCGGGGCGAGGGCCAGCAAGGCCCCGCTTACCGCGCCCGATGCACCAAGATCTCGACGCCGCCGCGTGGCCCCAGGGTCAGGTTGCGGCGCTCGATCGCTGGCGGAGCCCAGGGGCGGGTGGCGCTGAATTCATAGCGCCGCACGATGTCCGCCAGGATGATCTTCATCTCGTAGGTGGCGAAAGCCGCGCCGATGCAGCGACGGTTGCCGCCGCCGAACGGCATGAACTCAAAGGGCGAATACTTCCGCGCGAGGAAGCGCTCGGGCTGGAACTCATCCGGCTCGGGATAGAGGTCGGGGCGGCTATGAATCAGCGAGACCGAGACCGCCACCGCGAGGCCAGCAGGCAGCTGGTGGCCCCGGAACTGCAGCGGGGTGGCCAAGGTTCGCGGCACCCAGCCGAGCACCGGATACAGGCGCTGGGCTTCATTGCAGACCGCGTCCAGGTACGGCAGGCGCGAGAGCTCTTCGGCATCCTCGGCATGGCTCATTCCGGCAAGCTCAGCCCGCAGCCGCTCGACGACGCGAGGCTTGCGACCGAGCTCAAAGAACAGCCAGCTCAGCGTGATCGCCGTGGTCTCGTGACCCGCGAGGAGCAGCGTGACCATCTCGTCGCGGATCTGCTCGTCGGACATTTGGCTGCCATCGTCGTAGCGCGCCGAGAGCAGGAGGCTCAGGATGTCCTGCCGCGTCTCATGGCTGCCATCCAAGCGCCGCTGGCTGATCTCGGCAAAGAGAAGCTCGCTGAGCGCCGCAAAGCGACTCTGGGCCTGCTGCCAAGCTGGGGCGAGGTCCACGGCGCGCAGCAGAGAGCGCAGCGAGGCCAGGGTCAGCACCAGCGGATTGAACTCGCCGATATAGGCGACCACGGCACGCTGGAAGCGCTGGGCTCGCTCGGGTTCAATGACGCCGAAGATCGCCTGGATGATGACCTCCAGCGTCAGCGTCTGCGTAAAGTCTTGGACGTTGAAGGGCCGCCCCAGCGTCCAGGCCGCGCTGTGCTTTCGTGTCAGCTCGCGGATCAGCTCGGCGTAGGCCCGCATGCGCGTGCCATGAAACGGCGGGGTCAGCAGCTTGCGCTCGCGGCGGTGCGCTTCACCCCCGATCAGGATCAGCGAATTCGCGCCCAGAAGCGGCGCCAGCGTACTGGGCTGAAAGGGGCGGGTCTGCTCTGGCGCTAGCGAGAAGACCGCCCGCGCACCCTCGACGTCGCCAAAGTTTACGACCCAGCGACCAAAGACGTGGGCCAAGAACGGATCGCCGTACTTCAGCGCGCCGTCGCGAGCGAAGCCGATCGGATCGCGCATGAAGCGCAGCATCGAGACATACGGGACCCGCGGACCGGGAATATCAACAGGGGGTGTCAGCATGGAAGACCTCGCCCTATCGTATCAGGGAGGTGCGCCCCCGCAGCCCGCGACTCTGCCCCCGAGGGCACGCGCCCCCGACGGAGTAGCGGTAGTTTGCTTGCGAGCACGGCTTGCGTTTAGAGTGTTGCGCCCATGGAGAACTCCTCGAACGGGCTCGCCGCGACGCCAGCTAGCTCTAGCGACGAGCCGATCCGCGTCCTGATCGTCGACGACGAGAAGGTCGTACGCGACATGCTAGTGACCTACCTCGGCTTGGAGGGGTTTTCGGTCCGCGCCGTCGAGGATGGCAGTGTAGCGATCGACGAACTACAGCGCCGCAGCTATCACGTCGTGCTGTCGGATCTGAAGATGCCGATCGTCGGCGGGCTAGAGCTGTTGTCGCGCATCAACGAGCTGCACCTCAACGTCCTGTGCATCATCATGACCGGCTTCGGCACCGTCGAGACGGCCATCGATGCCATGAAGAAGGGGGCGTACGACTATCTGCTCAAGCCGTTCAAGCCAGAGTACGTCACCAGCGTCATCCGCCGAGCGATCGAGCGGCAGCGACTAGAGCAGGAAAACTTCCGCCTGAAAGAGGCGGTCAGCATCTACCAAATCACCGAGGCCATGGCGCGCTCGCTGTCGCTCGACACCATCCTCGACATGGTGCTGGAGGCGACGCTGGTCGAGGCGGGGGCCGATGTCGCGACGCTGACGCTGAAGAACCTGCAGACCGGCGAATTCGTCGAACGCACGCGCAAGTACAGCAAGAACGCCCAGACCGATCTGAACTGGTACGGCAGCCACAGCGGCGTGGGAGAGCTCAACCTCACGGCGATCGTCGAGCAGCACCGGCAGGAACGACCGCTTCTGGCGCATGGCATCCGCGCCCTGCGCTACTTCGCCGAGCCGCCCAAGGACAAGCGGCTGGTGTCGTTCTGCTCGATTCCGCTCAAGGTCAAAGACAACGTCATCGGCATGCTGAACGCGTACTCGTACACCCGCGGCTACAAGTTCAGCGAGGGTCACCGCCGGCTGCTGCAGGTCTTGGCTTCGCGCGCAGCGGCGGCCATCGAAAACGCCCGTCTTTACGAAGAGCTTGTCGCGTCGAACGATGAGCTCAAGAAGGCCAACTGGACGCTGCGCGAGCACTTCCGCGCCACCATCGTCAGCTTCGCTCGTGCCCTGGAGGAATCCGATCGCTACACCCGCGGCCACAGCGAGCGGGTCAGCAAGTACGCCGAGCTGATCGGCCGCAAGCTGACGCTGTCGGAGATGGATCTCGAAAAGCTGCGCTGGGCCGCGCTCATGCACGACATCGGCAAGATCGGCATCCGCGGCGACAAACTCAACAAGCCCGGCAAGCTCACGCCCGAGGAAGTGGCGATGTTCCGCACCCACCCCGCCAAGGGCAAGCGCATCCTTGAGCCGATCCCGTTCATGGAAGAGCTCATCCCCGGCGCCTTCTGCCATCACGAGGCCTGGGACGGCTGCGGCTATCCCCAGGGCCTGATGGGCGAAAACATCCCGCTCATCGGTCGCATCGTCGCCATCGCCGATACCTACGACGCCATGACCAGCGATCGCAGCTATCGCAAAGCCCGTCCCCACGATGCCGCGATGAGCGAGATCGAGCGCGTCTCAGGCCAGCAGTTCGACACGCGCCTGGTCGAGGTGTTCAGCGTCGCCATCGACGAGCACCGCCAGGGCGAGCGGGGCGCAGGACGCGAAGTGCCGCGCTAGGTCCCGGGGGTCCGTAGCGCGCATAGCAGCAAGTTTTCGGGGGAATCGATATCGGGCCGATATCGGATCGAGGTCGGGGGAGGCTTACGGTTCGGCGAGCTTGAACTGCGAGCCGGAGTTCTGGATGCCGTTGCGCTGGCAGACATAGACCAGATACTGCCGACCCGGCGCGTCGAGGCGACGATAGGCGTCGTTGACGAGCTTGAGATCTTTGATGTTGCAGGCGGCCGAGCCGATGATGCGCCAAGCACGAACCGGGCTGCCCTTCTGAACCGACTTCGCCATCTCGATCGCCTTCTGGTAGTTGCCGTTGACGTACTCGGTCTGGGCTTCGCTCAGGCGCGTATCGACATCGCCGGTCGGCTCGACGGCTGGAGCCTTCTCGGGCTTCTCGGGCTTCTCGGGCTTCTCCGGCTTCTCCGGCTTTTCCGGCTTCTCGGGCTTGTCACCCGGATCCTTCGACTTGTGACGCGGCTCCTTGGTGCGCTCAGGCTTGCTGCCAGAGTCAGCAACGGCGCTGTCGGTACCGCCCGAGCTACCGCCGCCGTCCTTACACGAGCGCTCCTTGGCCGCCAGGGCCTTCGTCTGCTTCGGCTCGATGGCCAGGATGGCGTTCACGTGGCTCTGGAACTCAGAGCAGCGTCCCGAGCCGCGCGCCTCTTCCGCCGCCTTCATGTGATTCTCGACGAAGAGCGGGAAGATCTGGTCGTACATCTCGCGAGCGATCTGACGGTACACCGAGTCACTTGGGATCTCGGCGTAGGCATCAAGCGCCTTATCGTAGTTGCCGCCACCGGCCGCCGACGTGAAGCGATCGTAGATCCCTTTGGACTTCGACTCGGTCTCTGCCAGCTTCTTCTTCGACTGCGCCGACTCGCGGATCTTCGACGAGACGCCCGGGTTCGTCAGGATCTTGCTGGTCTTGTCGACCGCGTCGTTCCAGCGCTTGGCTTGGATGTCGCTCTCGACATCGATCAGCGTCTTCGCGGCTTCGGACTCCGGATCGACGGAGGGGCCGCGATTCAAGAACCAGTAGATGCCGCCGCCCACAATCGCCAGCAGCAGCACAACCATACCGATGGTCATCGCCGGCGAACGACCGCCGTCGAGATCCACGATCTTGTCGCGGATATCGATGTCCTGCCCTGGCGGGACAAAGATCAGTCGAACATGGCCCAGGTCGATCTGATCGCCTTTACGAAGCTCGACCTTGTTGTAGTCCTCGCCGTTGACCCGCACGCCATTGGCGCTCTGCAGATCGACGACGTGATAGTGATCGCCTTCGCGGACGATCTTCGCGTGATGCCGCGAGATCGAACGATGGTTTAGAACGATGTCGTTGTCGTCGGTACGGCCGATCACCATCGCCGCTTTTTCCAGCGGAAATTCTTGGCGGGCGAAGTTCGACGAAACGACGATCAGGCGTGCCGGCTTTTCCGGCGACTTGGCGACCGGTGGCGCCACATTGGGCGCTTGCACCGTCGGAGCAGCAGACTGCTGCAGTGCAGGATTGGCAACCGTCGGAGCATTCGAGCCTGGCGCTTGCTGCACGGTCGGCGCAGCGGCTGGGGCGGGCTTGGCCTCGGCCTTGTCCTGCTTGATCGACAGCCGGTAGTCGCCGATGACAATGACGTCGCCGTCGCCAAGCGGCACCTTGCCGTTGATGCGCTCGTTGTTGACTTTGACGCCGTTGTAGCTCTGCAAATCCTCGACGTAGAGGGCACTATTCTGACGAATAATCCGAGCGTGTCGGCGAGACACGTTGCGCTCAGTCAGACGAATGGTGTTGCCCTCTTTCCGCCCGATCGTTATCTCGTCGCGGATGATGGGAACCGGCGTCGTCTTCCCTTCGTCGTCCTCGATGATGAGCTTATACATGGCCCGCGTTCTGGCACATAGCTAGCCTTATACGGCAATTGCGATTTTAGGACCCTGTCTCTTGAGGGTCAAGCACTCGTACTCAGTGCTTCCCCAGCCACTTCCGCGGCATCGGCGCGGACCTGTGGCGCGACAGTGAACCCACCTGTTCCACCCGGTCCACCCGGTATGACGACCCACCCTACCGCCCCGCATCTGACAACCCCAACCCCGACGTCGCCCCCTGCACTCGCGACGGCCTCTGCGGTGTGAATCCCATCGGAGAACCGATCGGATCTGCCCCAGGCGAGCCGCTCACTGAGCTCTGCGCCTGTCCGGGTTCCGGCAGTTCCACGGCAGAGGACTTCCTCCCCACCCCCTCCGCTCCCCCTGCGCCAGTGGGGCTCGCCGCCGTCCCTCCTCCCGCCACATGTGCCGGTGTTGGCGTAGAGCGCTTGGGCAGCAGACGAGCAGACAGGATACTCCAAGCCTTCAAGTAATCGTAAGCAGTGCGCAGCTGATAGTCTTCGCCGCCCGTCGAGTGCTGCGCGATCACCGCGTACCCCGGCGGAGGTCCGGCGGGGCGCCGTGCAATCGAGTCGCGCTGCTTGTTCTTCAGGTGCCCGTGCAGATCGCGCTCTTTCTGCGCGGGCTCTTCGGTGTTCTGCGGCTTCATCTCGGACAGACGGACCTGCTCGACCACGACGTCGGGCGTGATGCCTTTTTCCTGAATCGATCGGCCCGCCGGCGTGAAGTAGCGAGCGATCGTCAGCTTCAGGGCGCTGCCGTCTTCGAGTTCGATAATCGTCTGCACCGAGCCTTTGCCGAAAGTCTGTGTCCCCATGACCAGTGCGCGACCGTGATCTTGTAGTGCACCTGCGACGATTTCCGCTGCGCTGGCCGAGCCGCCGTTCACCAGGCAGATGACCGAAATATCATCGCGAGTGCCGCGGTGATGCGCGCGTTCTTCGTCCAGGATACGGCCATTGCGGCCTTCGGTGCGAACGATTAGGCCGCTGTCGATGAACATATCGGCCACGCGCAC
>DAORCZ010000020.1:8388-10292 GCA_035345735.1 Pseudomonadota bacterium
AGCAGCAGCGATACCGTCGAGCCCCGCTTGCCTCGCATGCGGGCGACGTAGTCGGTCATGCCGCGAGTGGGCTGGTCGTCAATGCGCAGGATCTGATCGCCAGCGACAATGCCAGCCCGCGCGGCCGGGGTGCCCTCCATCACGGTCAGCACCGTCAGCACGCCGTCCCGAAGGTCGACCTCGATGCCGATGCCGCTGAACTGGCCGGCTGTGTCGTTCTTCATCTCGCGGTACTGATCGGGACGCAGGAAGGCGCTGTGCGGATCCAGCGTCTCGACCAAGCCCTTGAGCGCGCCGTAGATCATCTCGTCGCTATCGACATCTTCGACGTAGCTCTGCTCGATGTACGACATGACGCGGGTCAAGAGCGCCAGCTTCTGATACGGGCTGCCCTTTCGCGGAACCGCCGTGGCCACCCCAGCCAGCGCGGACATCAGCAGCAAACTGAGGCCCGCAGCCCAAGAAACGACGGCGCGGTTCGAGAGTGGACGGCGACCCACTGGGTTGTCGGCGCCCTTACCGAGACGACGCGCGCTGTCATGCGCACCTGGATGAAGCCCGGTATCCACTAAGCTGAATATATCCTAACCGTTAGAGGCAGAGCAATCAGATCCGAGGACCGTTGGCTGCTGTCGGTAGCGACTCAGGAATAGGGATGCGAGACATCAGTTGGTAGGCAAACATGCCAGCAGCCAAGAGCGCAGCGGTCAGGCAGTACGCAGCAAACAGCGGCAAGCGATCCACCGATCCCGGGCTGGCCGGGGGCCGACTGGCGGCGCTTGGGGGCTGATCGGCGGCATCTTCCGACGGCACGAGTGGAGCCGCGCGGCTCGCGGCAACGGGCTCTGCCGGTTCGTGCGCTGGCGATCGCGGGGCGGTGTCAGCGGTCGATGGCCCCGGGCTGGCAAGGGCGTAGACGATCAGGCCGACGGCACCGCCGCAGAGCAGGGCCAGAAGCGATCGGCCGTAGTAGTCCATGCTGAGCTCTGTGCCGGGGCTGTGGAACGCAAAGCGACGACCCAGCGGAAAGTACAGCAGCACCGGCAGCGGCGCGACGCCCGAGACGAAGAACGCCAGCGACGACACGATCGAAAACCAGCACACGGCATAGCCGGTCGCCAAGGCGCTGCGTGCCGTTCGCTCGTCGCCCGTCATGGCAGGCACGCGGGATTTTCGTACAGGTCGAGGTCCGGCTGCGCCTGCAGGAGCTGAAACACACTGCGGATCTGCGCATGACCGATCTGCAGAAGGAAAGCGCTGTTCCGGCCATAGCTCTTCGCACCGAGGATAAAGAAGCTGGGCTCGGGGTTCTTGAGCGTCTCGGGTCCCGGCGTGGGCTGCGCCAAGCAGTCGCCACTTGCCCCGAGCAGCGTGGCCGCCAGCTTCATCGGACCGAAGCTGGCATAGCACTCGTGTACTTGCAGCTGCTCATAGATCGATCGATCGGGACCGTAGCCGGTCAGCCCCAGGACCTCATCGACGATCACTGTCTGCTCGCCATGGCCGACGGCAGGCCCACCAGCTGCGTCGCCCCGCGCCAAGCTGACCTGGATGGCTCCGTCCACGGTGGGTTGCAGCCGGCTGACCATCATGCCGGCGAGGTAACGCACGCTCGGCTGCGTCAGCAAGTGATTGGCTGCCAGGTGCAGCTGACGACGCTCGACGAGAGGATCGGGGACGTCGCCCAAAGCGGCCGGAAACGGCACGGCCGCCGCGCGGCGACTCGCCCAGATCAGCGAGGTGCCTGTCGTCGCTAGCTCGGCCAAGTGCACGGCTGCGGTCGCCGCTGAGTGCCCCCCACCGATCAAGAGCACCCGCCGACCGGCATAGCGGGCTCGCGCCGCCCCCAGAATGTCGGGCACCTGACGCACGATGCGATCGCCCAGCGCGCGCTCGCCGATCGC
>DAORCZ010000020.1:10392-15859 GCA_035345735.1 Pseudomonadota bacterium
CCCCAAGACCTGATGGCCTGCGCCAGATCGCCTCGCTCGTAGACCACGACATCGTGGCCCAGCGTCGCGGCGTAAAGGGCCGCTTCCAGACCGATCGGTCCGGCGCCGATGACCGCGATCCGTTTCTGCGATCCCACCGCTGCCTGCAAAGACATCGCCTTCCCCTTCCGTCGCGGATGCCCCCGGTGAAGCCGCCTGGCTCCGCGCCAGGTAAGGATAGTCAGCCGGCCTTGCGAGTCGCAATTGCAAAGCGTGGACGCGCACTGGAAAAGCGCGCGCAGGCCCCTCTGCGGCGCGTATCCGCCCGTCGGCCATCATGCTAAGCTTTGCAGACAGCCCGTGAGCGACGAGCAAGGCCAGGACACCCAGTCCTCTCCGACGATCATTCCTCTCCAGCGGACCCTCATGCTCCGCTTGGTGCAGGTGGCGTCTGCCATCATGCTGTTGTGGTTCGCGGTCTTTATGGGGCTTAACGATCGCTCCCTCGGCCGGCTGATCACCAAGATCGTCACCGGACAGGTCGCCGGACAGTTCAAGCTGACCTCGGCGCACTACGACTACTGGAGCAGCCTGGCGTCCCTGGTCCTCAACATCCAGGCCCCGGTCGTCGGTGAAGACTTTGAGCTGCAGGATCCGACGGGTGCCGTGGTGATGCGCGCCAAGCGCGTCGAGGCCCGCATGTACGTCGGTGAGCTGGTACGCGGCCTCCTGCGATCGGCGATCAGCGCGCCGTTTGGTCGCGGCGTGTTCATCGAGCTGCACTTCGCCTCGGGCACGGTGCATGGCGCCTGGGCCAACATCCACCCCATCAACCTGCCGCGACCGCCTGGGGTCGTCGTACCGCCCGTCGGAACGCCGTATACCGAAGTCAACATCGTGGCGGCGATGAGCAGCCGTAAGCCGAAGCCAGAAGATGCCCCGCCCTCGCCTGGGCACGTGCGCATCCTGCTCGACAGCCCCGGCGTCACCATCCAAAACGCGCACTACGAGATGGCGTTTTCTGGCTGGCGCGGGCAGCTCGATGGGCTGACGGGGACGGCGACGCTGCGCATGTCGACCGACGCCGCCGAGACCCGCCCCGGCCTGATGAGCTTTGTCTATGAGATCGCCAAGGCCACGGCCCGCTCTGGCGAGCTGGTGCTGGGAACCAAGGAGGGGGCGGGCGAGTTCCCCTTTCACCTGCACAACGTGGCGCTGCGCCGCTTCGGTGCCCGCGCCAGCCGTCGGCAAGATCTGGTCTTTCGTGGCCAGCTGGAAGCCGACGGAGCGATCGTCGAGGTCGATGGCAGCCTGCTCGATACCTACTGCGACCCGGGCGTTCGTCTGGAGCTGAGCTTCGAGCACGGCGCCAAACTGGCCGGCCTGATCCCGGGAGGCCTCATCAAGCAGAGCGGCGATCCACGCGGCCGGGTGCGCATCTTCGGGCCGTTTTCGTCGTCGCTGCCGCTGACCCCGCGAGGCCGACCAGCCCCCTGCCTAAGCGAGCCCTGGCACCAGACGCCCTATCCCATCGATCCCGAAGAGCGCACGGTCGGCATCGAAGGCCAGGTCGGTGGAGTCGAGGCTGAGGTCGCGACGATCGCCATCCATCAGACCAGCTCGGCCTTCCGCTTGCTCGGTGGAGAGCTGCAGCTCAAGGGCATCGTCGGCCAAGCACTCGGGGGCGAGGTCCGCTCCGACCTGATGAAGATCAGCTTCCTCGGCGACATGCCGTGGTCGGCGCGCATCGCCATGGCCAGCACCGATCCCTCGCAGGTCGAGCTGGTGCCACCGTTTTTGCGCCCATTTGTCGCCGGCAAGATGCGTGGTGGCTTTCGCGCTTCCGGCCGCTTGGCCAAGCACGCCCATCCCGAGCGGGTCAACATCGAGCGGGTCGAAGCCACCCTCGAACGCCTCGCCCACCACGACCCCCTGCCCAAAGAGATCAAGCTCGCCGGCAGCTTCCTTTACAACCCCGAGCTGCTGAGCTTCCGCGGCTTGTATCTCAACGGCGAAGCCCTGGCCGTCGACGTCGAGCGCGGCAGCGTCGGCATGAAAAACGGCCGCCTAGAGATCCCCAAGCTCGAGCTGCGCGGACGCGGCAGCGCCATGGAGCGCATCGTGCAGTTCGCCGGCCAGTCGGTCGGCCTGAGCTCGACGGCGGATGAGGGCAAGCTGAAGATGCGAATCGGCGGACGGCTGGCCCGGCCGGAGCTCCTGGGCGGCGAGCTGTCGCTCAATAGCCTCGACCTCAACGGTCAGCGCTTCGCTGACGCAGCGACCAACTTTGAGCTACGCGATGGCACGCTGCACCTGTCGCACCTGCAAGCGCAAGGACCGCTAGGCGTCGTACATGGCGATGGCTCGATGCAGCTCTTTCTGCAAGACGTCAGCAGCCGCCCGGCCGACCCTGCCCTCAGCGTGTCAGCCCAGCTCGAGCGCATCAACCTGGAAGTCCTGCGCAAGTTTGCTCCGCTGCAGGGGCTGCTCGACGGACAGATCTCGCTAAGCGGCACGCTGGGCAAGCCGATAGGCAACCTGGCGGCGCGAGTCCCCGGTCTACAAGTGCAAGACACCCAGCTCAAAGACCTGCTGTTTGATGCTGAGCTCGGGGCGAGCACGGTGACCCTGCGCTCGCTCTCGGCCAAGCTGGGGACCGGACAGCTCAGTGGATCGGCGGTGCTGCGGCGCGACGGCGATCGTTGGCTGGACTTTACGCTCAAGCCAAGCAAGCTCCCCCTGCGACAGCTGCCCGGGGCGAGCGGTCTGCCTTTTGACCTTGGCGGCACGCTCTCTGGCGAGCTGCGACTGCTGGGGACGACTGCGGTCCTGCAACCCCGTCTCGATGGGCATCTGGCGGTCGATGACGTCAACGTCGCCGGTCGCCAGCCACCGCCGGCGGAGGCCACGCCGGCCCTACCGCTCCGCGATCCCGATCCGCTGTTTTCGCTGTTTGGCATGGCCGTGCACTCGCTGATGCTCGACCGCGGCGCGCTGAAGTTTACCGAGCGCCCCGACGGTGGAACTCAGATTGAAGGCAAGCTGTTTAAGGAGTTTGCGATAGCTGGCCAGATCTATCTCGACCCTGCGCGCCCCCGCGGCGAATTCAGTATCCAGTTCGGCTGCCCGTTCCAGACGGCCGCCGGAGGCCGTCGCGGCCCAACGTCAAATCCGCTGGCCACCGATCCCATCACGGCTCAGCGGGCAGCAGCGTGCGACATGGTGCTCGGCCGCTTGCTGCCCGACCTGCAGCAGCTAGGCGATGTCAACGCGTACACCAGCGGGGTCGTCACCGTGCGCTTCGGCGACGATCCACGCGACCTATTTATGGCCACCGCGCCGTTGCCCACGGCCAGCCCGTCTGCGGCCCCGACCTGCCCGCAGCTCGCCGCGCGACCGGTCAACAAGGTGCTCGGCTTGCCTCTGGCGGTGACCATGCGCCTGGGCCGCGCCTTGCTGGAAGTCCGCGCTTATGACGACGAGGGCGATGAGCAGCGCTACCGCGTCCATAATCGCGGCGATGTGCTGGTCTGCACCGACGGTCGCAGCCTAGAGCTGGGGCAGGTTCAGATGGTCAGCCAGCGGCAGGGCCCCAGCCAGGCGGCAAGCAGCGATCGCCCAGCCAGCGACGGTCATGATGACACCTCTGGCCAGGCCAGCCTGCGCGGCCTGCTGAGCCCTGATGACACCGATCTGCGGGTGCTGGGGCAGATTCGCCTGGAGCTGTTCGAGAGCCTGCTGCGCGCCAGCTTCCGTCATGCCCACGGCGATGCCACCGTCGATGTGGCCTTGCGCGGCAAGCCGAGCGATCTGCGGCTCCTGGGCCGGATCGAGATCAAAGACTCACGCTTTATCCCCAACGCCATCGACACGCCCGTCGAGGTCAAGCGGGGCGTCCTGGATCTGACGGCGGGCCGCGCCACCCTGCACACGCTCAACGCAGTGGTCGACGGGGCAGAGACCCAGGCCAGCGGCACCATCGACATCCAGAGCCTGTCTCCCCTGCGCTTTGGCAGCATCGATTTCCGTCTGCGCGGCGATCTGTCGGCTCAGCTGCTGCAGTGGCAGTTTGCGCGCAACCTGGCGGAAGCGCGCGGTCGATTGGCGCTGCGCAGCCTGCACATCACCGGCACCTTCGTCGAGCCGATCGCCGAAGGCACGCTGGTGGCCAAGGATCTGTTCCTCAACCTGCGTCGCTTCCACGAGCTCTACTTTGCGCATGGCACCGTCGCGCTAGTGCCCGGAAGCGGCAAGACGGGCCGCATCGTCATCGGCTGTGTCAGCGGTCAAGGAGGCGATACCGCCGGCTGCGAGCCGCTCAGCGGGACGGTGGATGGCGACGGGCGCGTGCAGCTAAACGGCCGCATCGAGCACAGCGGCCTGGGGGGCTTTATGCGTCCCAACTGGTATCAGGCGCTCGACAAAGTCCGCTCGGCGATCGTGCTGGAAAACGTCCGCCATACCGCCAGCGGCGTCTACAACGTCGAAGTCACCACGCCGGCCCCCGGCCTGCAGATCGTCGGCAACCGCGACGAGATGCGCGTACTGGGCAACGTCGAAGTGGTCTCAGGTCGCTACATGCAGGACTTCGATCTCGTCGATCGCTTCCTGTCGGCCCGCCGCGTCGTCGAAGAAGAGGCGCCGTTCTGGGAGGGCGATCCCTTCCTTTCGGGGCTGATGCTGGGCCTCAACGTGCGCACACGCGGCACCTTCCGCGTGCTCAACAACATCGCCGACTTGCGCCTGGCCACCAATGACTTCGTCGTCAACGGCCCGCTAGAAAACGTGGCCATGGGCGGCGTCATCCGCGTCGAGACGGGCTTCTTCAACATCCCCGGACTGCGCAGCGAATTCCAGGTCCGCGGCGACAGTCGCATCGACTTTTCCGCCAGCGCCCGCTGGCCCGAGACCCCGTTCGTCGACGTACGCGGCAGCGCTCGCGAGCTGGACCAAAACGATCAGCAGCGCAACATCGAGCTGGCCCTGCGCGGCAAGGTCAAAGAGCTGCGCATCGACTGCTTGTCCTCGGACAACATGAGCGCCGCCGACTGCGCAAGCTTCCTGGTGCTCGGCGAGGCCGGCAACGATCCGCGACGCCTGGCGAATGCAGCCGGCAATCCGCGCGCCCTGCAGTACGGCGATCCGGCGGCCAAGCTGCTCTCCAGTCAGCTGCTGACCAACCAGGTCACCGACCCGCTGCGCGAGAAGCTGCGCCTCGACACCGTGCGCATTCAGTTCGGTGTCAGCTCGTTCGACGTGCAGCTCTGCAAGCGCTTCGGGCTCTATCTGCGCATGTGCGGCCTGGCGGAGTGGGGCCTGTTCGGCTCGGTCGGCAACCGCTATCGCGGCTTCGGCGAGCTGCAGCTTAGCGACATCACCGTCGGACAGATCAGCCTAGAGCGGGTCGAGCGGGGCTTCTCGTTCCTGGAAGACACGATCAACCGCTTCAAGGTCCAAGCCGGCTTCCGCCTGCCGCTGCGCTACTAGC
>DAORCZ010000020.1:15959-23280 GCA_035345735.1 Pseudomonadota bacterium
ACGATCAACCGCTTCAAGGTCCAAGCCGGCTTCCGCCTGCCGCTGCGCTACTAGCACGCAGCCGCTTCCGGTCATGCGGACGGCGCTGGATCTGCTGCACGGATCCCTTCATCGCGCTGCAGCGCCGAGCCGTTCACGCGAACGAGCGCAGGACGTAAGGCGCGAGGCGTGGGGAGGGAGGCGTCGGGCGTAGAGAGGGGAGCGAAGGAAGCGAGGGGAGCGAGGGGAGCGAGATGGGACGCGAGGAGCGGGCGTTGGGAGGCGGGAGGCGGGCGGCGGAAAGTGGCCTACCAGAAGGCCTGCAGCATCGCAGAGCCACCGAACATGTTGATCTCTTCAACACGGTAGCGGCGACCTGGCTGGTTGATGACGGCGCGGTAGGCCGGGTTCCAGTCGTACGGACACTTCAGATCGACGCGGAACTGATCGCAACCACGGCCGCCGTTGACGGCGCTGTTGATGGTCTGGCGATCGCCAGCATCGGACGGGTAGCCGATGGTGCCGGCGTCATCCTGCGTGATGCCGTGGCCTTCGTCGCGCTGGTAGTAGCCAGCCAGGCGCAGGCGCGCGTGATGGAACAGCTCGACGACGATGCCGATATCGGCGTTGAACGACAGATAATTTTCGATGACCGTCAAGCCGTTGTAGGGCTTCTGGAAGTAGGCCGTGCCCTTCTTTTCCGTCGTCGGCAGGCGCGGCGAGTTGTTGTTGGCGAAGTCATCCGGCGTGCGGCAGGCGGGGTTGAAATAGCCCTGCGTAACCGCGTTGTTGGTGCCCGATGCCCCGAACTGATCCTTGAAGTTGAACTGCGGTGGCAGCGCCGTCTGATCGTCGCAGATCAGGGCGTTCGAGGACGAGAACAGCTCCCACGCCTCGGAGTAGCCCTTGCCCAAGAAGTTGAAGGTCAGCCCACCGCGGAAGTCGAGCGAGAGGCGGTGGCCCTTGCGCTTGTTCTCAAGCGGCGTGGCCTCAAACCCGAACGTCGCGCCGGCCCGCTGCTGCGGCGCGCCGCGCTTCTGCGCAAAGCCCAGATCCTGCTTCCACGGCGAGGTGTTGTTGTCCCAAGTACGGGCCAGCGGAATCATGTACCAGAGACCGAGGTACGGATCGACGTAGCGGAAGCGGTGCGAGAGCGCGGTCTTGATGACGAACTTGTTCAAGCCATCCGAGACGCCGCCCCAGCCGGTCTTGCCCGTCGGATCCAGCGCAACCGACTGATCAATCAGCGCCTTCTGCGATGCCACGTTGGGATCGAGATAGGTGCGCGAGTTGTCGTAGTTCATGATCGTGCCGATCGAGATCTGGGCATCCAGCCCGATCACCCAAGTCGGCTTCGTCGGATCACGGCGCTGCGAGACCGGCGCGCCCATCAAAGACAGGTTGATGGTGTCGAGCATGTCCTTGCCCGAACCACCGCGCACCGGCGGACGAAACAGCAGCGAACCATCCGGCGCCATCGCTTGGTCGGCCGGCTGGATCGGATACAGACCGTCGAGATAGGTCGATGATGCGCTGGCGATGCAGGCCGCGTCGCTCGCTGGGCAGCTGTTAAAGCCGGCCTCGCGATCGAAGTTGTACTGGCGCTCATCGCGCAGCACGAGCGGCAGCGATACCCCCAGCTGCAGCTCTTGGAACAGGCCGATCGCTAGGTCGATCGACATGGCATGGCGACGCTGCGTATAGACCAAGTCGGGGACCGTCTGCGTCAGCTGCAGATCCTGCCCGTTGGCCACGCCGAAGTGACGCAAGAGATAATCTTTCGTCGTCGGGCTCTGCAGGTACGGTACCGACTCGCGCATGATGCGCGCCGTCTTGTACGTGAACTGATACGTGGCACCCAACCGAAAGCCAAAGACTTTGTCCTTCTCGAAGGAGCTGGCCATGTCGGTGAGTTCGGCGGCGGAGGCGGGTGCGCTGCCCCAGGTCATAAAGCCCCATGTACAGGACAGGACAGCGGCGGCGAAGAGAGTTCGCATGGTGAAACGGTATCGTTTCTTTGGCAGGAGAGTCAAGGGGCTGGCCGCTTAGCGCGGTGCGAGCTCGTAGGGCTACGGTGGGCCCTGGGGGCCGGGCCTGGGGACAGCCGGCGCAGGGCCACTCGGACAGTAGGACAAGGTGGCTGGTTTCAACCCCCTTGTGGCCGCATAAAGCCCGCTATTGCAAGAGGCTGCGATTGAGCTTGCCGATGAACTCAACGGCCCGCAGATCGCGGCCCAGGTGATGGCGCAAGACGGCCAAAAGAACGTCGCGACAGGTGGTCTGCACCGCCGGAGGCAGCACGGCGAGGCGCGGCTCGGGGAGCGCGCAGGGGTCGCTCTCTGCAAGCTCAATCAACGCCCGCCAGACGGCCACCGGCAGGCCTCCCGATCGGCCAGAAAGGATGAGCCCCAGATCCTGCGGTGTAGGTCCCCCGAAGCAGGTGTGGGGGCAGTGTACCCCGCCCCGCTCGACGTCGAAGGGGACGTAGACGGGGACCGGAACCGGGACCGGAGCCGGGACCGGGACCGCCGTCATGCCGAGAGCGGACGAGCCGGGGTCGCCCCCCAGCGGCAACGGGAGCGCCTGCGCTTCCGAGGCGGAGCGCAGGCGTGCCGACGAGCGGGCCGTCGAGTCGAGCGCCCGCACCAGATCGGTGCCACAGGCCGCGCAGGCACGCAGCGACAGCCCCAGTCCGACGGCATCAAGCAGCCGAAGCTCGAAGCTGCGCAGCGGACCAACGGTGGGCCGATCGGCAAGCGGCAGGTCATCGAGGTGCTGCAAGAAGGCGTTGAGCAGCGCGTAGACCTGCGGTTCGGGCTCGTGCGGTGGGCAGAGGTGCTGGCAGAGCTCGCAGACATAGCAGGCGTGTCCGAAGCGGCCCAGCTCTTGTCCAAGGCGCAGGAAGCCGCGCTGCGCGTGCAGCTCTTCCAAGATCCACAGGTCGCTGCGCTCGCGTAGCGAGGCCTCGCCACAGCCGAACAGACCCAGCGCGGCTCCGAATCGCTTGCGGCTCTTCTTGGCTCCGCGGGCCAGCGCCGACACCTTGCCGTGCCGCTCGGTCAGCAGGGTCACGATTCGATCTGCCTCGCCATAATCTGTAACTCGCAGAACGATCGCTTGCGTCAGCGTGACCTGAGACATGGCCGCCACTCTAGCGCGGCCGGCTGCCCGTGGCTGCCGACGAATGCGCTCAACGATCGCCGCAGCGAGGCGAGATCGCGAGCTTTTCCGTCACGCGTGCCTCCCCCTCAACGGCCCTTGACCCACGACGCAAGCCGCGCTCGACGTCAGTACGACTCATCCGACCTTCCGATTTTCTCGTCGAGTAAATGCCCCGTGCGACCTTGCTTTTGCGCTTGTCTCGTCAGAGAGCTTGTTAGAATCGGGCCCATGCCTGCGCCACAGCTCCACCTGACGTTTGGCGATATGGTTCAACACAACGCTGGCGTTCCGTCGGAAATGCGACGCGCCTGCGCCGCAGAACCGGCCTATGCGCGCTTCGGATCGATCTTTCACGACCTGCCGTACTACTACGCGCCGATGGTCTTTGAGGCGGTCCGCTACGGCCTAGGAGCCCCCGCCCTCGACGAGCCCTGGGGATATCGCATCCACTCTGTGCGGCCGGATCGACTGGTCGCCAGCTTCATTCGCGTCGTCGCCAGCGCGCCCGTGCTAACCCAGCAAGAGCGCCTCGCGCTGATCGGCGGCCTGCTTTCGCACTGTGCGATCGACCTGGCGATGCACCCGCTGGTCAACTTCTGCGCCCGTCGCGACGTCGCTCGCTTTGGCGGACACGAGAGCACGCACCACCGCCTGACCGAAAAGTATCAGGCGCTGTTCATTCACCTCTGGCGCTTCGGCGATGACGCGATCGGCACGCCGTCTTTTGCCGAGCGAGCCCGCATTACCAAGCGCGGCACGGCCCTGACTTCGCGCATCGAGCCCTCGCTGGTCTACGTCGCGCTGAATGCCTATCGGGGCGCGTATGGCAGCGCGCCGCAGGCCATGCAGTTCTGTCGCTGGGTGCGCAACTTCAAGCAGTTTGGCTTGCTGCTGTCGACCCCGTGGGTGGCCAAGAACAGCCTACGCTGTCGCACCGACGCCCTGCGCGAGCGCTACTTCGTCAACGAGACCTTCGATTGTCGCGCGTTCTTCGTCGCGGCCGAAGATCGCCTCGGCAAGCTCGCTCGCCTGGGCCTGGACTACTTCGCCGCCGGCGATTTTTCCAAAGCAGCCGAAGACGAATTCTGTCGCTTGGCGGGCATCGACGATCTCGCCGAGCCGATGCCGATCGATCTGCCGCCCCTGCCCTTCCTGCCACCGGTGCGGGGCAAGGTCCTGCTGCCACGTGCACCGCGCAAGCCGCGCTTCCGTCTGCCGCGCGTCGCCTTTCGTCGCAAGAAGAAGCCCGCGACGACCAGCGCCAGCGTCTAGGCCTTAGCGGACCGACTGCGCTGCAGCACTCCAGCCGCATGCGTCACCGTCGGCTCAGCGCCTAGCTGCACCAGTAGATCGAGCGATAGCGCATGCTCGCTGACGCAGGCGGCGAGCTTGGCGAAGAGCTGCGCAAGCTCGGCGGCGCCGGTGACACCTTGGGCAGCGCAGATCTCTTCTGCGAGCCCCTGCGCTTCGGCCCGCCCCATCGGCAGCAAGGCCGCGTCTTCTTTGCCCAGACGCAGCACCGCGCCTAGGCCGCGCTCGTTGCCGACGGTGATGCGGATCTGTGGTTGCGCCGCCAGGGCTTCGCGCAGGAGCACATGCGGACCCCGCGCAAGGTACAGCGCGGCCTGCCTTCGTAGCTCCGCCTGGGACTTGCACAGCGTGCGCAAGCCGGCTTCCGCCGCGACCAACGCCGTGACGTCTGACTGGGGCGGCACACTGGCGATGAGCTCTATCGGAAACTCCAGCTTGCTGGCGATGCGCAGGACGGCGGTCCCGGTGTTGGCGGGGGCTTGACGTGAGACCTTCACCCCATAGGCCGCCAGCAGGCGCTTGAGATCGTGATCGCCCAGCACCTCGTCGCGGACCATCGCGCCAGCGACGTAAAGCGGCGGGGGAAGAGTGGCAAGGACGCTCTGGACACGTTCCTCTTCCGGGCGCACTGCGATCGGCTTGTCGTCCGTCGCCTGGCGACCCAGCAGCGATCCCCCAAGTGCCCGCAGCAGAGCGCGCAGCCGCTCGGGCTGGCCGGGATCGACCCGCACCAGCGATCCCAAGCCCAGCAGCGCTGGCTCATGCTCCGCGAGGAGCGTCGGCGGACCACAGAGCAGCGCCGTCGGGGCTTCGCGCAGTCCCTGCTCAATGGCAGTCCGCAGGGCCTCGCCGGTTGCCTGCGTATCCTCGGAGACCTCGACGGAGCGCAGCAGGATGGGCGATGCGCCGCGCACCTTCTGCACTTCGGCGCTGACGAAATCTGCGCCGCCCCCAACCACAACCATCGCCGCGCGCGGCCGACGAGAGCTCGCCCCCGGCCGAGCCTCAGCAGGGCTCGCCGCAGCGTCGAACAGTGCCGCGTGGGCCAGCCACTCTTCCAGATCACTCGTGATCACCGCTCGGCTGCGTCGCGCCACCGCTCGCAAGAGCGCACGATCGCGGACCGCCGTCGTTGGCAGGTCGAGCAGCACCGCCGGCTTGTCAGCCAAAAGGGGCAGCAGCGTCTGCGCCCGTACTCCACGTCCCAGAGCGATGAGAACGGCACGGGTCGCGGGATCGCGGGCCAGAAAACGCACCACCTCGGCGGGATCGCCATCGCCCACCGAGATCAACCACGACACCGACAGGCCCCGCCCAGTCAGAAGCGGCCCGACTTCCGGCAGGGCTTCGCGGCGCGGGACGATCCAGGCGACGGCTCCCCGACGCGGCCGCTCGGTCAGCGGGGCGGCAAGCGGGGCGATGCCATCGACATTGTTCAAGAAACCAAAGCTATGGGGCCCCAGGGTCGCCCCGTGTTCGCCAAGACCTATCGCGGGGCGCTCTGCAGGGGGCGGGCCCTGACCCAGCCACGCCGCGGCCGCCGCATCCAGCGCACCGCCGATCGCTTGCAGGTTGCTGGCTACCCTCGCCTGCGCTGCGCCTTCACCGTCGAGACAAAAGCTCCGCGAACGCAGAAGCTGGGCCAGATCGCTGGCCGCCTGCGTCACTTCGGTGCTCTGGCCGGCCGGCGGCACGCGCTGCGCGGCCGACGACACAGAGCGTGTCACGACCTGGGCATCAGCACGCGGCGCTTGGCGGGGACGACCCATCAGTCTCCCCCGTCTATCACAAGATCGTCGGCCGACTGAACATCCTCAGTCGAGTCGGTCGCTGGCGCAAAACACTCTAGCGGCGCCAGACCGTCTAGGCGGAGGCGCTCACCCAGCTCGGCCACGGACTCGAAGGTGCGACCCGGCAGGGGGCTGGTGCGCTCGGGCTGCTGCAGCTTGAGCAATGGTCGCGGCAGCTCATCGATCGCCAGCCCTAGGCGCCGCAAGTCCCAAGTCTCGACGACAGGCGCCGCCGTACGGGGGGCGCTGGGGGACGACGGCGGGAGCGCCAGCACCGACACCGGCCCACCCGGCAGAATCGCCAGGACACAGCGGGCTGGCCCACGAAGTCGCTGCACTCCCTGCAGACAGCGTCGCTGAATCAGGATGTCTTCTTTGCCCGTTCCAGCGACGGGGGCTGGGACTGCGTTTAAGACTGAGGTGACGTGCGGCAAGTCGAGATCTTCCGCCAGGGCCGGGGCCAGCCAGGCGTGCCGACCATCCCCGACAACCAGCGTCTTGATCTCGATCTGGCGCAGCAGGCTGGTGAGCAGCGTGACGGTGACCGGCTCGCGCTCAAGCGTGTCATTGAGCGGCTCGGCCAGCGCGATGTCCCAAATCTGGATGACTCGCGACACCCCGATTCGGGCGAGCGCAGACAGCCGCTCAGCTGACGGGGCGGTGCTTGCGATCACCACGGCCAGCGTCTCGCCTAGCTGCGCCGCGGTCTGCAGCACAGCGTCGTCGGCCCGGCCAAGTACCGCTAGGACGGTCATCGGCCCTCCTTCTTCTGGCTACCACCGGGTGCCTGGATCGGCACCGGAGCGGTGTCAGCGCCGACGAAGTCAAACGCCGAATCGTCTTCCGCTGCCCCGAAGCCATCGTCCCCGGCCCCACCGTCCCACGATGGCGCCGCCGCCGCTCTCGCGGGAGTCGGGACTCCCGCAGGCTGGTTCGCGTTCCGCTCCGGGGCGGGACGACTCGACGCGGCGCCACCCATCATCGGCGCCGCATGTCCGGCCTCGGCCACGATGTTACGAATGCGAGCGGTCGTTGCCTCATCGCCGCTTAGCGTGTCCTCGGTGAAGTCCCAGGGATCT
>DAORCZ010000021.1:0-11655 GCA_035345735.1 Pseudomonadota bacterium
CGAACGAAGCGCACCGCCTCGGGCAGCGCCAAGTCTTCGAGCGCTCGACGATTTCTCAGGCCAGTCAGTTCGTCGACCATGGCCATGCGCCGCAGGCCGCGAAGCTCCTGCTCGTGACGGTGGACCTTAAGCTCCAGCGCCGGTCGGTCGCGGAACCAGTAGCCAATCCAGGCGGCAGCGAGTGCCGCAGCGATCACACAGACGACTAGCATCGCAAGGTCGCGCGGGTCGTACAGCAGGGCATCAACGAGCGAGTTCGGGACGGTGCGCATCATCGGGCTTCTCCTTTGACGACTGGGAGGGCCGTGATAGGGTCGCCCCGTCTCACGGCTCTCTCGTGGGACACGGTGCCTGTCGTGGTTCCGACACGGCAGGCACCACTTGTTAAACAGTTTGCAAACACAATGATTGATTACAACCTGTTATGCACGTTGTCAATCACGAGCTGTGCGACAGTTTTGTCGGCAAAGTGTTAGACAACACCGATGCCGTTTGAGCTACCGTCGGAGAAGCGGAACAATACGATTGCGGTGCGTCTGAGCGACGAGGAGCTGGCCCTTTTACGAAGGTTTGGCGAGCAGCTTTCAGCCCAATATGACGGTCGAGAGTTCTCAGGCTCGGACGTTGTTAGAGAGGCTCTTCGGGTTCTGTCCGAGACACTGCCTAAAACCGGCGACTCCATTGACCGAGGCTCGGGCCAAAAACCACAAGGCGGTGGAGCAAAACCAAAGAGGCGCAAGAAGTAGCCAGCGCTAGAAAGCTTGAACTACGGTCGCGGTCGCAGTAGGGTAGCGCCGCCTTGCGTTCGACCGCGCGACCTGGATCGCCGAGCCAAGCGGATTGACGCGCCTCGTGGAAAAGCCGACCTCCCCACTTATCAAGACCCTGCACCTCAGCAACTACCGCAGCCTGGCTGAGCACGTGTCGATTCCGTTGGGTCCGCTCTCGGTGCTCGTCGGCAAGAACGACTCCGGCAAGAGCAACGTGCTCGACGCGATTCGGTTTCTGCGCGAGGCTGCTCTGATTGGCGTCAGCAAAGCCCTCGTCCTGCGAGGCGGTCTCGAAAGCGTTCGCCGCCGCGATAGTGGACCCGCTGAGAGCGTGCGGATCGGTATCGAGTTCTTCAGCGCAGCCAGCCCCGATCGATGGGAATGCTTGCTGCAGGACGGCGAGCACCGGCACGCACCACCCATTCTCGGATTGGTTGCGGCCGACGGTGCGCTGCGCAACGGCACCCGGCGAGACTTCATCGACGACCTACGGTGCCCGCGCAAGTCGGCGGCGATCACGCCACCGCTTTCGGCCGAGAGCTGGCCGTCCGTCCTCGTTACACTCAGCCGATCGATGGCCGGTCTCGCCCTCCGCGAGGCCCTGGGGCGAGCCATTGCCGACATCACGGACTATCGCGTCACGAACGTCGGCGGATTCCTAGAGGTGGAGTTTTGCCACGGCGCCGACGACTGGGCTAAGGTAGATAAGGAGTCCGACGGCACCCTGTGGTTTGCCTACTTGGCGACGGCACTCCTTGCGCAGCCGGCGCGAACCATGCTCCTGGTCGAAGAACCCGAATCGTTGCTCTCGGCATCTGCGATCGATGTACTTTCCGACCTGCTATCAGCGGCGAGCCGCCGCATGCAGATCGTCGTCAGCACGCACAGCCCTCACCTGTTGAGCCGCTGTCACCCGGATCAGATTCTGGTGGTGGAGCGTAAGAGCGCCACGACGGTTCGCCCGCTGGAGGGAAGGCAGCGCGAGCTGGTGCTGGCCGGGACTGTGACGCTGGGCGACCTCATGCTCGCTGAGGACTTGCGGCAAGAGCCGATCGTCCCACAGGCGTAGAGCAGCAAAACGGCGCCGAGCCGGCCGCGATCGATTAAGATAACCGGGTGCAGACCCTCGATTTTCTGCGGGTTCTAGGGGCCGGCTTCTCGCTGTGCTTCGCGCTGGTTAGGTTCTGCGAGTTCGTTTGGGACTACCTACCTCCCCGACGGAAAGCGCGGTTCCTTTGGTGGCTGAGGGGCGTGCTTGAGGACCTGGAGTATCAGGTTGTTGGAGTGCGACTATGGTGCGAATCCCAGTGGTACGTCTGTCACCAGGAGGCCGAGATCGCCGAATCCGCACGACGGAGCTTCAGCCATCCCGGACCCTCATCGATGCCGCAGGAGACCGCGCCGCAGGTGGCCTCCCCGTCGGTAGAGCCACCGCCGGCGGACCCGCCACCGAAGCACGGCCGCAGGCCGGGAAGGAAAGGCTAATGTCGATGTCCTGGTCGCCCCTGCAACCCACCCGCCACCGACGGCCGGCTCGCTGGCTATGCAGGACTTGCCAAGCCACGTTCACCGGACGCGCCCATCCTCAACACGAGCACGAAGACCTCGTCCCGCTGTGCGCTTACGCCGAACGCAAGAACCCGGTGCGCAGGATCGGCTTGGGGTGTTGCGAGGACCACGGGCTGCTCGCCATCAGAGCCCACATGCGCCTTCCGCCTGGCCTGACCCCAGCCAGCCCGACGACCGGGCTTGCGATCTTTGCGGCGCGAAAGGGCCGCTACAGTCGGGGCGAGCTGGCCGACAAGCTGAGGATCGATTGGCGGACCCTCTACTGGATCGAGGTGCGAGACGAGGACTTCTCTCGCGAGCGCTGGGCGGCGAGGGTCCAGCGCCTATTGACGGAGGGCGGTAGGGCACTTGCCGGCGACGACGCGGCAGGTAAGCCGCTGGATGGCGATGGGGCGTCGGCCGGGCCTGCGCCTATCGACGCCATCTCGGCCGATGGCCTCGATGCTGTCCTGCAGGAGGCAGTGGCCGAGCTGGAACGGGTGTCCGCCGCGCGACCTCACCTCTCCCCGGACCAGATCAAGGCGCTGCTGAGCAACTTCGTCGCTGGCTTCACCCACCGCGCGGCGCGGCTACTCGGCGACTTGCGCCCCTGATGGCCTACGGCGGCTACGACGGCCCCGACAAGCCCGACAAAGGGCAAGAGGGGGGCAGCTGCAACCGCCGCCGCTGCCAGGCCCCGGCCGCGATCTGGTACAACCACGGCTCGCGAGCGTGGTACTGCGCCGACTGCCGACGGGACATCGAATTCCTGCCGGACAACAAGCGGGAGTGGAACCGCGACTTGCTACCCCGGCTCGGACATCCCCAGTTCGAGACTCGCGAGATGATGCAGCGACGCCTCCGCGAGCGGCCGGGCCGCCCTTAGCCTACCCTTCCTCTCTCCCAATCAGCACAACCATCACCAGCGGCTGCCGGCCTGACCGCGCCATGCCGATGCCTACATACGTCGCTTCGGGGTCGATATGCGCCTGCGGATCGTCCGGCCGCACTTCCCGAACGAGCTGACGAGTCCGCGCTGGCCGGTTCTTGGCGGTCTTCTGCAGCTCGGTCACGAGCCGCTTGGCCGCGCGAAGCTCCGCCTCCTGCTGAATCGAGGGGTCCAAGCGGAGCGCAGGCAGGCCGCTGACCCATCGGGCGCGTTGGATCTGGGTCAAAAGCCGGCGCCTGGGGTGGTCTTGGGGGCCTTCGGGGAGGCCGCTCAGCTCCGGCAATCTACGGCGATACGCGGCCTGGCGGCAGGCCGGCTTGCAGTACACCTGACTTCGGCGCCCGGTTGGGGGCAGCTCCGTGGCGCAGATCGGACACAGCACAGCCTCAGTGTACCAAACCCCTCCTAGGGGTTGCCCACCGCGATCTTCGTGCCGTCGCTGGTCGGGTCACTTCCCGTAACGCCCGTGACGGATCGTGCCGTCACGCACTTACCGTCACGGTCGGTCTTTCCCCGTCGCCCAGGACTTACTGTAACAGGCGAAAACGACACTACGCATTTGTGTGGCCTAATGGCCAATCCACCACCTAGGGCTATTGCTTGCAAGATTGCGGCCTAGGTTTGGCTGAACATTGCTACACAGACTCCACGCTAGGCACCAGACTTACAGCAGCGGAAGACAGCGCAGGACGCGCACAGCGCCGAGTGTCCGGCCAGGGTGGCTGATGAGAAGCCGTGACGCAATCCGCCAGCCCGTCGGTATCCTGCTTTGCCGTTACGGCGCGTGCCGTAACGGCTAGCCTAACGCCGACGATTAGCGGATATGTTGGCCGTTACGCCAAGTTTTTATACCCTATGCTCATGAGCTGGCAAGCCCTGAGTGATGCCGACACCGACCGACATGGCGACCTCGAAGAAGATGGCGACCACGACGGCCTGGCGCCGGCTGTAGTCAGCCCACCCGAAGCAGCAAACAGAGCGGTGGCAGGCACCGTGTCGGCCACCCCATCCCCAGGCAACCCGATCAGCGCGCCACCGGCAGTCAGCGCGCCACATGCGGCAACGACCACCAATCCTGCACCCGCGAGCACTCCCCGGCGGCCCCTTAGACCGGAACGCGAGTCACCGCTGGAGGAGCTGGCCCGGCTACTTGGCACCGCGGCGGAGAGGACACAAGCGGGCGCGCTGGAGTCCAGCAATGCCGTGCTCAAGGTGGCAGCGGACACCGCGGCCGTGCGGCTGCGGGAGAGCGAGCAGCTGGCCAAGCGATTGATTGCCGATGCCCAGGACAGCATCAAGCGGCGTGAGGCCGCCATCGAAGCCGAGTCGGCAGCGCTCAAGGAACGCGAACGGAAAGTGCGCGAAGCGGAAGCGGACCTAGTCCAGCGTGAACGGACCCACCAAACCAAGGTGCTGACGGAAACGGCGGAAGTGCTGAAACTGCGGCAGCACACCGAAGACAAGGTGAGGGCCGAGTTCGCGGCTGCGAGGAAACAGATCGACGACGACTTAGAGGGGCATGCGGCTCTGTTGCAGAAAGAGAAGGCCGAGCATAGGAGCAACCTCGCCCAAGAGATCAAGGAAGCCCGCGCACAGCTGCGAAAGGAACTAACCGACTCCTACAGCGCCCTCGATAGCGATCTGAAGGCGCGACGAGACGCAGCGGATGCTGACCTCAAAGCGCGATACGAGCGAGGCGAGCAGGAACTGGAAAAGCTGCGGAAGCGGATGGACGCGGAGCTCGCCGCGCACGACAAGCGACTTGCGGACGCGGACGAGCGATCGAAGAAATGGGCAGACGAGCGCGCCGAGCACGCCAAGCAGCTGGTCGAAAACGTCGGCCTGACCTCGGGTGCGCTCTTGCGGATCGCTGAGACCACAGAGAAGCACGCGGACCTCGTCAGCAAGATTGGCACGGCGCAGCCAGCGCCGGCCGCACCGCCTCGGCCGACCGGAACTGAGGTCGTCGGGCAGGTGGCGCTAGGCTTCTTCGATGCGATAAAGACGCTGGGCACGGTGGCCTTGCAGAAGAATCCGAACCTCGCCAAGGCTCTCGAAGGGCCCCTTACCAAGGGCGCCGAGATTGCGAAGCTGGGTGAGCAGGCCGCTGCGGAGGCGGGTGTTGGGGGTCCAACTCCGCCCGCTTCAGGACCTAGCGACAGCAAGGCCAGCGCGCCCGTCGCAAGCGAGGCGGTTGCGCCATCGGAGGTATTGCCGACGCAGCCGGGCGCGGCGGCCACCGTCCCTGACCTTCCCTTGTCTGCCCTCAACAACCCCGAGGCGATCCGGGCGCTGACCGCGAGGTTCGGGCCGCACTTCTGGGAGACCGCCAAGATCTCGGACCTGATCGCGTTCGTGAGCGGCCGGTCCCAAGGCCAGACCGATGCCCGCTGACCCGTACATCGTCCTCGGCGTGCCGCGAAGCGCGAGCCTGGACGAGATCAAGGCCGCCTATCGCAAGCGCGCGGCGGAGACGCACCCCGACCGCAACCCCGGCAATCCCCATGCTGCGCAGCGCTTCCGCGCCGCTACGGCCGCCTGGGAAGAGATTCAGGCCGAGCGGGGCACGAAATCCGCGCCCCGCTACGAAGCTCCCGCGCCAGAACCGCCGCCCCCCCCGCCGCCGGCCGGCTCCGCCAAAGAGCGGTTCTATCAACACGTCGTCGCCACGGGAGTCGTCGGGACAGAGGCCGCGGTGACGGAAGCCGCCGAGCGCCTCATCCAACGTGGGGGCTGGCGGAGCGTGGTAGGGCAAGCGCTCAAAGGGGCGGCGGCGGGTCTCAGCGAAGGGGCCCGGAAGGTCACGTCCGCTTCGGGCGAGGCTCCTCCTGCTGACGGAAAGAATCGAGGATAGAGCGCACTTCGGTCGACAGGAAGTTACCTCGTCGCGCCGCGCGCTTTTCCAGCCAGTCTGCAAGCTCGCTCGGCAAGCGAATGTGCAGATCGCTGTAGGCCAGCTTGTCTTTCCGGCGCCCCACCCAGATCGCAGTTTATCGCGCCCAGCGTGCGTTTTGCGGCGTTCCTGGCTTCCCGGTGGCCATGGACCTGCGCCCGCCGCTTCGTGCGCCGTAGAACGCTTGTGGGGCGTTCGTGGGATGTCGGTGGGATGTCGGTGGGAGGTCCGCGGGATCTCGGTGGGGTATCCGTGGGGCATCTGGCCCCTTTGCGTCGTGTCCCGGTCAATCTGGGTAGGAAGGCAACGCAGCCCTTTATCCCAGCGAGGAACCGATGGCGGACAAACCACAAAGCGCACTGGCGATCCGAAAGGCAGCCCTCAAGGAAGCCAAGACCGCTTACGACGCGAAGCTCAAGCAACTGAAGCAGGAGCGGGAAGCGCTCATCAAGCAGGCACGCGAATCTCGCGCCATGGTCAAGGAGAGCCAAGAGGTTGCCTTGGAATCCACCCAGCGCACTGCGTCGCTGATGCAAACCGTCACTCAGCAGAACAGCAGAGCGGCGGTCGGTTCGACGATCTTCCTGTCTTCTGTCGCGGCCACCGCGGTCGGTTTGGCGGCAAACCAGGGAGTGCTGTGGCTGGCGAAGCCCGGTGCTGGAGACCAGCAGCCCAACTTCGTAGCCCGCAACCGCGGGTTCTTCGAGGCCCTGCCTGGCTTCCTCTTCGGCGGCGGCCTCGGGCTGTGGGCGGTGGTCCGTGCGGGCGACTCCGAAATGAGCTACGGCGCAGGTGACGAATTCCTGCGCCAGACTTCAGCGTCGCTTCTTACCGTCGGCATGATCCGCGGGGGCGATGCGCTGCTGAGCCCACTTCCGCCGGGCATCCGGTAGGAGCTGGCCCGTGAACGTTGCTGAGATGAATCTTTGGGAACGGATGGGGGCGGCCATGTTGGTCGGCGTCCGCGATCCAATTCTCAAAAAGACTCTTGGCGACGAAGCACTGGCCCTGCTTGATCCCGAGTCGCTGTTGCTGCTGGCGGCAGTGATTGCGGTGGTGCTGTACGGCAATGCGTGGGGGGGGCCGGTGGCGTGGGCCGGCACGCTGGCGACGCTTGTGGGTCTGTACTTCGCAGGCCGCGATGTGATCAGCATCGCCAACAACTTCGCCACCTTCGGAAAGCTCGCCTACGACGCCAAGACTGAAGACGACATCAAGGCGGCGGGCCGTGAGTTCGCCTATGCGCTAGGCCGGCTCGGTCCTCAACTCCTGATCGCGCTGCTTACCGCCGGTGCATTCAAGGCAGCGAGGGCCTACATACCTCAGCTTCGGGCCAGCATGGGCAAGGGGGCGGGAAGTATGCCAAGCAAGCCACTTCCGCCCCTAGAAAAGCCGCCGGCCTTGCCGGTGGAAAAGGCCCCAGGGCTGCCCGTCGAGAGAGCACCTGCGGAAAGCCCCGCCGCCAAGCCGCCGAGCACCCTGAAAAAGGTGGCTACCACCATAGGCGACGGCGGTCTCGGCCGACCCATCGCGCAAGCCTCGGTCGGGAGCGTGTTGATTCCGCTGGGCGTAGTCGCGGGGGCTGGGCTCGCCGTCGCGTTGCTGTTGCGGTCTCGGCCGCAGGAGGTCAAGGTCCGTGTCAGCGCTGCCTAGCGATGAACAACTCGCTGCCGCTGGCCGGGAGCAGCTCGGGGCGCTGCACCGCCTAGGCAGCCTCGCTGCGCACTTTGGTGCGCAGGAGCTGGACAAGCAGAAGGGCACCTTCGGATACCTCACCTCCGAGGTCGATCGATTCACCGGCTCGGTCGGTCAGACGTTTGCGGCCGGGGGGCTGCTGCCGCCGAACTACGTGCAGCCCAAGCCACCGCCAAGCGTCGGCACTGTGCTCATTGTGGGCGGGCTCGTCACGGCGGGCCTGGTTGGCTCGCTGGTTCTCCTTGCCCGGGGAGGCCGCCGTGGCTGACGAAAAGGACTTCGAAGCGGCCGGAAAGCGGATCTTGCTGGGTCTTCACCGGGCTGGGCAGACGTTTGCTCACGGTGGAGGCGCCATCATTGACGCCTTCACGATGGGACAGCTCGGGGCCGCCAAGGGAATCGACCAGTTCACAAGCGAGGTTGGGCTCGCCTACGCCGAGCTCGATGCACTGCCGGAAGACTCGCCCGAAGCGAGGTACATTCGCGAAGTTCGAGCGGTCGATCGTGCTTCAAGCCGACGAGTCGTGCAGGAGGCAGACCGCAACCTGGCTCAGATCAGCACATCTGGGGCGATTCCGACTGGGGTTGCCGCCAAGGAACTGGCGGAGCTTGCAGAGCTTCACAGGCAGCAGCAGCTGCGAATGCAGGCGCAGGCCCCCAGGCGCCTTGCGGGGTACAGCCCGAGCCCAGATCTGCCGCGACCGCCGACACCGCCCAATCCACCGAAGCCCCCGTCGGGTCAGGTGGACCTTGGGCAAACGCTCGCCATGTTTCAACAAGTCATAGGGAGCCGATCATGACGATGTGGCATAGCCCGCTCATCTACCCGAACATGCGAGCGGAGTACGACAAGAAGCAGTTTCTGAAGCAGCCGCAGGCGCTGCTCGGCACGGGCGCCGCATTCTGGGGACCGCCTGCGAAGGACCTCAAGAGCAAGCTGCCTGATGACTTCCGACTCAACCTTGTCGACCTGGGGGTGAGCCAGCCCGACGCGCATGCCTTTGCGACTCCCAACACCATTTGGGTCGTCGACAACTCGGCCGATCGCGGCATCTGGGCACTCAACGTCAGCGATGACTACGCCCGGTCTCAGGCGGAGAAAGAGGGCCACAAGCTCTTTGCCGGCTGGTACATGCGCGTGGGCTCAGTGCCCTTTGCTGAGACGCTGTGGTCTTCGGAGATCAAGAAGCTTGGCGCCGAAGACAACTGGGCCATGTACAACAAGATGATCGGTCGGTCGCTCGACGAGATCAGAGCTGAAAATGTCGAACGCCAAAAGAAGGCCGACAACGAAATAGAGGCCGCCAGGCAGGAAAAAGAGCTCAAGGACAAGGAGCAGCTGGCCAAAGACATCAAGGCCGGCAAGGTCCCCGCGACGACGACCGGCACCGGCACCACCGGGACTGGCTCGACGCCGGTTCCCGGCACCTGGCTCGTGCCCGACACCACCTATGAGCTCGTGGCGCTGCAGGGCACCTCGCCGGTGCCCGTGGATCAGGCGTGGCGACAGCCCAAGAGCTACAGGTGGCGGCTTACCGACGACCCGAACGAGGGATTCCGCTTGGGCGGCCGTCCGGGCGCTGGTCCCTATGTCGCAGGCGGGCAGACCCCGTCTTCTTTCGGGCTGCCCGCGTTTGTCGTCGGGCGCGCATCGAACGGCCAAGCTGGCGTCATCGCCGGCCAGGCCCTAAGCACACTCTTCGGCCCCGATTGGGCCAAACCGTAAAGGGGGAAGCAACATGGCTGGCAAGGATTTGGTACCCATTGGTCAGGTCGATCCGTCGGGCACGCTCTACGCAAACCCGAACGCACTAGCTCTGCCGGGAAACACCGGCATCACCGGCGGCGGCATCTTCGCGCAGTCCATGCCGGGCGGCATGCCCACCGGCATGGCGCCGGCCGCGATGCAGCAGCCGGTCATTGTGCTGCAGGGTGGTGGCGGCGGTGGGTTTTCGTCCGTGCCCTGGCAGGCCATCAAGGGCGGCTTTCTGACCGTCGCGGGTCTGTTTCAGCGCGCGAACCTCAATAGCCTGCAGGAAGACGTGTCGGACGCCGAGGACGAGTACAAGACGGCCAACACCGCAGCGGAGGCCGCGCTTGCTGCCTACGCTGCCGCCCCGAACGCCGCGAACGATCTTGCTTGGCGTCGGTCGCAACAGGTCCTAAATGCGGCCACTCGCAAGGTGAACGACGCGCAGACTGCGCTGGAAGGCGAGAACGCTCGCTCAGCGCTTTACACCACAGTCGGTGGCGTCGGGGACTTGGCCCAGTCCTTTGCTGGGGGCACGTACCCGGGCATCGGCGGCTTCAGCGGTGGGCAGCAGGTGCTGATGGCGGCTCCGCAGATGGCGGCGCCCCAGATGATGATGGCTCCGCAGATGATGGCCGCGCCGCAGATCGCGTATATGCAGACGGCGAACGGCTGGGCGCCTGTTCTGACGGGCTTTATGGGTGGCGTCGCTGGTGGCTTGCTCACCAACGCGCTGACCTCGGACAAGAAATAGCGCGGCGGCCGAATAACCGACACACGCACAACGCTCACTTCGCGCCATCGTGGCGCTGCAATTTCTGGGGGAACCGCTATGTGGGAAAGTATTAACTCCGCGCTCAACGAAGCTGCTCGCTCGGCCAAGGCTTTTGAAGGCACTGCCTGGGGTGGTGCGATCGGTGGCCTCGTCGCAGCCATCACCGAGGGCACCCGCTTTGCCAAGAAGCGCGTCGACAAGCTGAACGCCGACATCACCGATCTGCAGAACCGCCTGAAGGGCACCGAGACCAAGCTCGATGCGGTCTTCACGCCGGTAACACCACCCGGCATCCCGTCGATCACCAACGTGAACGTGGGCTTTGCCACCAACGGCGGCAACGTGGTCGTCATCCAGGGGTCAGACGACCGCTCGATGCGGCTCAAGTTCGACAACAACGGCCAGGCCGTCGCGGCCGACACGAAGCTCTGCACGATCAAGTTTGGCAAGCCCTACACGGCGGCCCCGAAGGTAATCATGCAGCGCGTGGGCTCGGGCGGTGGCGCGTCCGATACTGCTGAGCTGTATCCTGATCAGGCCACCACGCAGGGCGTGGATGTTTACGTGAACGCCTGGGTGGCGGGAGAGCCGGTGGCCTACTTCGATCTGATCGTCCTGGGTCCGCAGCAGGCACCGGCCTAACACAAACCGGGCACTCAGCCCGAGGGGGAGAACATGGCTCAGCCAGTCAAAGGCGTGACGTACCCAAAGAAGCTGTACCCCAGCGTCCAGGCCGCGATCCACGACGTCGGTGGTGTGCGAGGCACCGACTACGAGAACGCCGGCCAGATTGATGCCATCAATGACAACGTCGCTGCCCTTGGGAGCCGCGTGGCAGTCGTTGAGGCCAAGGCCGCGCTGGTCCCGTACCTGCAGTGCGGCGATGGCAGCGCCTTCAAGGGCACGGGGAACCCGCAGTTGATCCCGCATGGATTGGGCGCGAAGCCCTCGTTCCCAATCCTCACACCCGTGTCCGGCTTTGATGATGCCTATTTCGACATCGTGTCCTGGGACGCCACCAAGGTCGAAGTGAAGGTGACTGCCGAGAGCGAGTTTCGCCTGTACGTATTCCGCTAGGTCGCTGTGAGGGCTCCACATGGCGTCGAAACCGACACCCCGCGGGGCCCCCGTTCGCAATCCGCCCCCGGAAAAAACGAGCTGGGTTCTCCCTGTGCTGACACTTGGCAGCACGGTGGGTGTGAGCCTTGTTCTGGCATTCATCTCCCGCAGCAAGAACGCACCGGACCTTGCACCCGCGCAGCGCAGCCCTCTGCT
>DAORCZ010000021.1:11755-23040 GCA_035345735.1 Pseudomonadota bacterium
TCTCCCGCAGCAAGAACGCACCGGACCTTGCACCCGCGCAGCGCAGCCCTCTGCTTGATCCTGTCGTCTACGACCGGCTCGACATCGCAGCCGCCGCGCGCATGGTGGCCAGCGAAAACCCGCGTGGCAGCGACGCGCTCAAGCGCGAGCAGATCTACACCCAGATCAAGAGTCGCAAGAAGGGCCAGTCGCTCTACGACCGGATCACCGGCGGCGCCGACTTCGGCCCGCAGAACAAGCGCCGGCCGGTGAGCACAGACCGCGCGCCGAATGCTCTCGACTATGAGCTCGCTGCGGCCGTGCTGAGCGGCAAGGCCCCGGCCGCAAGATTCCCCAGCGCGCGGAAGTTCTTTGAGCCCGCACAGCAGAATGCGGCCTTTGCCATCGCCGAGCGCGCCCGAGGCAAGCGAGCCCGAGGCGAGACACTGACCCCCCAAGAGGAGCGCCTCCTAGGGTACGAGAAGGATGCGGATGGCATCCGCAAAGAGTGGAGTGCCGACGGGGACAAAGCGCTCGGCACCCTAGAGGGCGTGGAGTTTTGGACATGATGCAAGACGACGTCAAGCAGGCTGCCGTTAACAAGGTCGTGGTCCACCTTCAGCGACTGGGCTACGTGCTCAAACCGTCTGATCTGGATCTCGTGAAGCAGGCGATCATGACCCTGCGCAGCACGAAGGCCGCAGCGCGATTCATGTGCGCGAGCCTCGGCGGCAGTGCGAAGTGCCTTGCACCGCTGCCGACGGTCGAGGTGCGCATGGACGCCGACGCAAAAGCGCCCGCCAGCCGCATCCCCTCCCCGCAGGAGATCAAGCTGCGCGGCATGAAGCTCCCAGCCATGATCAAGGTCGCTAAGGTCGTCGCGCCGCGAATGCCGAAGGCCACCCCAAGGCGCGAGGCACCGCGGGCCGCTGATGCCGAAGTCACCACGGCCGTGAAGAAGGCAAAGAAGCCTGCGACGCCCAACGCGCGTGCGCCAAAGGCAGAGCCCAAGAAGCCTGCTACGGCCAAGGCACAGACCACGCCAGCGGCCAAGGTGAAGTCCAAGCCTAAGTCCCGTGGAGGCGCCAAGGCGCAGCCAAAGCCTGAACCCCCAAAGAAGGAAAAGCCCAGCTGCCCACCCTGCCCGGAGCCCGCCAAGGCGCCAAAGGGGCCGACGGCGGAACCAGCCACGCTCAAGGAAGCCAAGCAGCGGGCGATGCCGCTGCTGAAGCAGATCGATCAGCTCACTGACCAAGCATTGAAAGCGCAAGCGGTAGCAGCGGCAGCCCGCGACCAATCGAACGACAAAAGGCTCAGTCGTAGCAAACGAAAGAAGGCGAGTGACGCCGCCGAGAAGGCCGAGTCGCGCTATTCCGAAAAGCTGGACCAAAGTATGGACGTTCAGCGCCAGGTCGAGGACATCGCGTTCGCTGCGGGCACCACAAGTTACGAGCTGAGGCAGGCCCACCGGGATAAGATGAAGGTAGCCAAGCAGCAGGATGCGCAATACCAGCAAACGATGGGTCGAGCCCGGAAGATGGTCGCTGACGCTGAACAAGAATCGAAGCCCAAGCTAGAGGCGGAGAAGGTTGACGAGGGCACCGCGCTCGTGAACCAGCTTGCGGCGCAGCTGCTGGAGAAACGATAGCCAACCTACGCACCGGGGGGACGTATGGCCGACTACTTTGACGAATTAAATGCCTTTGCGAGCCGGCTTGTGGGCGACGCGCAAGGCATGACGCAGGACAACCCGCCACCAGAATCCACGCCAAGCCAGACGATCGCCGTCGGCGAACCCGACCCGACAGGCGGGGAGGCGCCGCCGCCCGTCTCGTCTGAGGTGGATGGATCGACGCCCGCTCTGTACTGGTGGCAGCCGCGCCGCTACTTCACCGGCATGTCGGGGGAGGCCGCTGATCTGGTGCAGCAAGCGCGATCGGCCGAGCAGGGCGAAGCCGAGCCGCAGATGCCGCCAGCGGCCATGCCGCGCCGCTACGTATCGGCGATGTCTGGCGCCGCCGCCCCGAACCCCACCGAAGCCCGGCCGGGTCCTGCTGGTCCCCCAGCATCGACGGGGCGGCCTGTCCGCTACCGCATTGGCGCCTACATCGTCCCGTCTGAGCCCTCGCTTCCCTTCTCGGACTACTTCCGACAGTTCGAGTTTGCGGACCCCGAAGCAGCCAAGAATAAGGTCGCCGAGCTCGCCAAGCTCGGAATCCCGCCCTACTACTGGGACGGTCGGTCGTGGATTCCGCTGTATCGCAGCGCGTAGGGGTTGGAGCCCGCCTTGGACACCATCACCCGGGAGAGTGTGCTCGCCGAGGTTCGCGACCAGCTTCTACGCTCGGTCAGAAGCCCGGAACAGCGCGACGTCGTCAGCCGGTGGTTCGCCGCTAACGAGTCGCTGTGTCTTTTGGCGATTGCCAACGCACTCGACATCCTGAATTTTCGAGCGGTCCAGCGCGCCGCCCAGCGGGAAACGGCCAAACAACGGCCGCCACGTCCTGCCCTGCCGAACGAGGCCACCTTCTCGTTTGTTGACGAGCTGGGCAAGGAGATCACGCTCAACTCGGACGACCCCGACGGCGAGCTGATCGAAAAGCTGCGGCAGTGGATCATGGCGCTGGAGCCCGGCCAGTTGAGCGTCTGGGAGGCGGAGCTTGTGGACAGCGCCCACCCAGATGACAAGGGAACGCCCCTCCTGCAGGCGGTGCGCGGCATCTCGCAATGGCACTTCGATGCTCACTTCGGCAACCGCAAGGGGCCTAAGATCTGGTCGCCTGCCGTCGATCCGCTCTACGAGACTCTGTGGGAAAACGGGTACGTGGACAAGGCCGAGAGCCATGCCTACACCTTTCGCCTGGTTACGGCGTTTCTGGCCTCGCTGGTCTGCCCAAACCCCCAGATCCTCGGCCGGGCCGACTACGGGCTGCTGGAAGCGCTCGCTGCGTGCGCAGCAAACCTAGAGCATGCCCGCCAGGCGGCCGGCTGGGATTACCGGCCCGCCATCCAAGCGGCTGCCTACGATGCGCTTCACGCCCGCTACCAGCGCAAGCTGACGGCGCGCGAGAAGTGGCTGACCGACAAGCGGCGGGCCTGCCTGGACCATCGGCCGCTCGGCCCTGTGTTCTTCGCCGCCTTCACGAGCCTCTACACCTTCTCGGACCTGGACACAGAGAAATGGTGGCGAGTCAGTCGGTTTGTCGGCACTCGCGCAGACCACACAATTCCGGGCCAGGGGCTGCTCTCCGTGGTCGAGCCCGACACCGCCGAGAGCGTCTTTTTTGAGGCGATTGCGGCAGAGTGGCCCGCACTCAAGCCCTTTATCTGCTTGGAGGGGGAAGAGGATGACCCCTGCTGAGGTGCTCGGGCCGATCGAGGACGAGCTAGCACAGAATGCCGGCGAGCGCGCCGCGACGATCCGCGCGTGGTTCGCCGCGAACCGCACGCTGCTGTTGCTGGCCTCTGACCGCCTAAGCCGCCGGCCCGCCCGCGACCTCGTCAGCGTGGTCGAAGACGAGATCACAGGCTCTGCGCCCGAAGCGGCGCGGCCGACGATTGGGCGCTGGTTTCGCGACAACCGCATGCTGCTGCAGCTGGTGGCCGAGCGCCTCGCCGCCGCCGCCAAGCCGGTGCCCACCGCCGAAGTGCAGGAAGCGGATGAACCAGAGCTATGGAGCGCTGCGCAGCGCACGGCCGCCAACCTGGCAGCCATCCGCGTCCTCACGAGCGCATCGGCGGTCGGCAAAGACGAGCGGGCGATCCTGCGTCGCTATTCGGGCTGGGGTGGGCTGTCGCTCGACAAGGCCGCAGGCCAGATCCCCGCAGAGCTCGTGCCCGATATTCAGGCGCTGGCCCACGAATACTACACGCCGCTGTCCGTCACTCGCGAGGCCGCCCGCCTGGTCGCGCCGCTGCTGGCCGACCTTGGCCGCGTGGGCACTCTGCTCGGGCTAGAGCCCAGCGCCGGCATTGGCCGCTTCCTCGCTGCGTTCCCGGCGGTCAAGTGGGTGGCGGTGGAGTATGCCAAGCTGTCGGCCGCCATTCTGGCCAAGCTGTACCCCGAGGCTGAGGTCACAAACGCCCCGTTCGAGTCCTGGGCTGTCAGCCAAGGCAGTGCGTGGGCAGGCCGCTTCTCGCTCGTCGCTTCCAATCCGCCCTATGGCCGACGGGGAGCGTTTGAGAAGATCGATCCCGACCCGCAGTACAAGGAGTCCCAGGCGTATCTGTACTTCCTGCGTCGGGGGCTAGATCTTCTCGCTCCGCGGGGAATCGGTATCTACCTCATCCCCTACGGCTTCCTGACGGGCCGAGGCGACCGCTATGCAGCGCAGCGCGAGCGCGTGCTGAAACGGCACCACCTGCTCTCTGCGTTTCGGTTGCCGAGTGAGTTATTCCCCGGCGGCAACATCGTGACCGATCTCCTGTTCTTTCAGGCGCGTGGAGGTGAGGTCGCGAGCATCGTGGACGAAGACCGCGCAATCGTCGCGGGCGACTACTACAGGGACTATCCCACGCACATCCTGGGAACCGTCGTGGGCTCCGAGGAGGACGAGGGGACGAAGAAGGCTCGGCGCGGATACGAAATCTCGGGCCGCTTTGAGGGCTTGCCCGATCCCGACTTCCGGCCGTTGTGCCGCACCTGCGCCGTCGTGCCCTTCCTGCGCGCCGAGCCGCTCAAGAAAGGGCGCAGCCTGGCGGATCTGCCAGAGTGGCTTCAGACCGCTCATTCGCTCGGCGAGCGAGTGGAGCGCTATCTGGGGGCACTGTCGGGCCAGAGCGAGACCGCCCAACGGCTCGCCGCGTCGCTGCACAGCGAGCTGGCGGAGGCTTTGCTGGCGTTTCAGCGCTTCCACCAAGCCGACACTGGCGAGCGCACGCCGATCGCCCTAGACCCGAAGCTCAACGCCGCAGCGAAGCAGTATCCCGGGCTCGTCTCGTTCCTGTCGGCGTGGAACAAGGACGGCACGCTGGCCAAGGCGTTCGTGAGCGTGCCGCGATACGCGCCGAAGTATCACGGCTCCCCGGACGATGTGCCCGGCATGGCGACTTTTCTCTTTGAGACGGAGCGCTACCTCACGATCCCGCGGCTCCTAGAGCTGAGGGCCTCGCTAGGCAAAGATCGCTTGGTGGCGCCAGAGGCGATGGCCGCGGATCTGCTGTCTGCAGGATTCGCGCAGGATGGCGAGTCGTGGATGCCCGAGTCGGTGTATTACACCGGCGACCTGTGGCCGAAATACGATCGGGCCAAGGCTCGCGCGGAATCGGGCGACGATGTGGCCCGACGGCAGGCGGCTCGGCTTTTAGAGGTCATCGGGCTGCCGAGCTACCCCGAGATTGCCCCAGAGCCCCGCGCCGGCTTCCTGCCCGCGCCGCTGCTCCGCGAATGGCTCCGCGACTTCACCGGCGTCCGCGTGATCGACGAGTTCGAGCGCCAAGGGGGACTCCTGCGTCCTGTCGGAAAGAGCCTGCAGGCCATCTTCAACTACTCGCCTCGTCTGAAGTGGGCGCTCGGCTATCTCAACCACGACATGAGCTTGTTTGCCCCGGAATACGAGAAGCGGTTCATCGCCGATGAGAAGCGGGAGGAAAGCGCCTCCGAGGCACTGGATCGCACACGGCTCGCGTTTCATGCCGAGGCCGTGAAGCACTTCGGGGAGTGGATGTCCACCCGGCCGGATCTGCAGCAGGAGGTCGAGGAAGCCTACGGCCGCACGGTTCGCGGCTGGATTCAGCCGACGTTCCCGGCCAAGGACCTGGAGCTGGCTCGCTGGACAGGGCCCATTCGGCTGAAGCCCCACCAATTGTCAGGCGCATGGCGCTTGGTGATGCAAAACGGCGGACTCTTGGGGTTTGACGTCGGTGTCGGCAAGACCCTGACCGGCATCGCGGCGATTGCACGGCTCCGACAGACCGACCGTGCCCGCCGCGTGATGGTGGTGGTGCCGAATTCGATCGTCTGGAAGTGGCGCAAGGAATTCCAGCGAGCGCTGCCCGACTACCGAGTGGGGGTCATTGGCAGCGAGCGTTACGTCGGTCGAGACGGCGTGCTCAAGAGCCGCACCGACACCCCGCAGGAGCGTGCGCTCAAGTACCGGCGGTTTCAGGGTGGCGAGTTTGACTGCGTGCTGGTGACGTTCTCGGCATTCGGCCGCAACTCGCTACGCAAGGAGACGGCGGGCAGGTTTATCACGGCCTCGCCGGTCGTCCAGCGGTCGCTAGGGCTCAAGGCCCGAAACGAGCTGAAGCGCCGAGTCGATGCCGCGAAGCCGGGCCGCCGACCCAAGAAGCAAAAAGACACGGTGAAGCTCGCGACGATTGAGCAGGTGCGTCGCTTGCTGGGATCGGATGCGCTCGAAAATGCGAGCCCGGCCCGGGTTGAGGAGTTGCGCGCCGAAGCGGGCATCCGGCTGGACCGACAGAAGCAGCTTCGGGAAGAGCAGCTGTCTGCCGTGCTGGCACAGCTGCAGACCATGCCTGAGCGGGAGCGCGCTGTGTTCGAGCTGCGTGCGCAAGAGTGGATCGCAGATGTCACCGAAGCCCCAGACGCCGATCCGGGCGTGGTCTGGGAAGACCTGGGTGTCGATCTGATCGTTGTGGACGAAGCACAGAACTACAAGAACCTATGGCCCGCCGAGGAACGGGAGGGCGGAATCCCGAAGTACCTCGGCGCCATCAGCGAGGGTTCCCAGCGCGCCTGGGACTTGGCGCTGCGTGCTTTTGAGATCCGGGAGCGCAACGGCGGCGGCGGCGTGATTCTGCTGTCGGCGACGCCCGCCAAAAACAGCCCCCTCGAATACTTTGGCCTTATCGGCATGGTCGCGCAGGACGCATGGACGCGGATCGGCATCAACGACCCCGAGGGCTTCATCGATCGCTTCCTCGTGTTGGAGATCCGCAACGTGGTGCAGTCGGATCTGCGCGTGAAGACACAAAGCGTCGTCGCAGGGTTCCGGCACCTCAACGAGCTACGGGATGTCCTGTTCCGCTTCGCCGAGTTCAAAACGGCCGAGGAAGTCGGGCTGAAGCTACCCGAGACGGACAAGGTGCAAGTCAAGGTCACGATGGAGGAGGGGCAGCTGGCCATCTTCCGAGACCTCGTCAATCGGTATCGAATGTCCTTGCTACTCGCGGGCGACGACCCCGCCAAGCGCTTCGCGGCGCTGGGGCTGCTGCAGCGCATGGCGCTGTGCTCCATCCATCCCGAGCTACCCGAAGGCGCCCCGGCTGAGCCGGCCCCGGCCCCTGCAGCGGTGGAACTGCAGACCGCAAGCGAGGCCGACTCAGCTTCGCCAGACGAGAAGTCGGAGGGCGAAGCCCCAGAGAGTTCACCGAAGGACCATCGCATCCCTTGGACGTGGCGCAACGCCAGCCGTGCAAAGAACTACAGCAGCCCCAAGCTCGACGCCGCCGTGCGCCTGGTGCTAGAGCGGCCGGGGTGTGGGCACATTCTGTTTTCCGACAACATCGCCGTTCACTTCTGGCTGCGCGAGTTACTCGTTAAGGCCGGCATCCCCAAGGAGCGCATCGGCGTGCTCAACGGAGAGGTCACGCCGGCCGCGCTGGCTCGTCAGGAAATTGCCGAGCGCTTTAACGGCGTGCCCCCCATCGTCAACGACCGCGGCCAGATCGAGCAAGAGGGTGTCGAGCCCGAGCTCGATGTGGTGCTCGCAAACGCCACCGCGTATGAGGGCATCGATCTGCAGGTGCGCACCTGCCAAGTAATCCACCTCGATTTGCCGTGGGAGCCCGCGACGCTACAGCAACGCAACGGCCGCGCCGTGCGGCAAGGCAACATGCAGGCCGTGGTGCGTGTCGTGTACATCGTCTCGGCCGACAGCAACGACCAAGTCCGGCTGGACATGATCCAGGGGAAGCTCGGTTGGATGAGGGACGTGCTGTCCAGCGCTGACCGCGAAACGAACAACCCGGCGGCCGAGCAGGAGCTGACCCCCGAGGAGCTATTGCTGCTGGGCAGCGAGGACCCGGAAGCGGGGCGGCAGGCGCTGGATGAGGTCAAGAGGCAGCGAGAGGCGGAAGCCGAGAGGCAGACGGTGCAGAAAGCGTGGGAGACGCTGGCAACGCTGGCTCGTCGAATCGCCCGCGTGCCCACCATGCGCGATCCCGAGGCCCAAACCGCCGAGAACGCCGCGATTCAGCGCGAGATCCAGGAGCTAGAGCGCATCCCGGCAGCACTGTGGCCGTGGCACTTTTTGCTGGAAGCGGTGCGAAGCCGGCGGCGACTTGCTGTGGACGCAGAATCCCGAGTTGCCGCGATCGAGGAGAGTCTCCTTACTCGCCTAAGCGCCGACGACACCATGGAGGCTGGCCTGGAAGTCGGCAAGGTCCAGGGCGCAGAGGTGGCGGTGCGCAGGCACGGCACTCTCGAATGGACGCAGATCCCGGTCGGTGCGCTGCGAGGGCCCACCCCGGATGGGGGCACCTGGCTAGCCGGTGGCCCCGCGCCCAGTGACTACGATCTCGCCCAGTCGCAGGCTGGCAAAGTCCCGATTTTGGATCGGCACTGGTCATGGCGCCAAAACCCCGAATCTGACCACTCGCTAGTGGCAGCGAAGCTGAGTGCCTTGTTGGGTGAGGGGCCCGTGTTTATCGGCGCTCTTAAGTGGCAGGGGGCCTCGCGCACGTTCCGTTCTTCGACTTGGAACAGTGTGGCTGACTTGGCGAAGGCCGCAGTCGCAAAGGCAGACTTCCGCCCCAATCCACCGGCCGTGCCCACCCGATCGAGCGATGGCGAGCTAGTGGTTGCGCTGCCTGGGTCGCTGGGCGGCAACGAGCTCATGCCGTGGACGGAGGAGAGCTTTCAGGAGTTCGTGCCGATGGCTCGCCGAGCGATGGGCACGCTCGGTCCCAACGGCGTTGACCTTGGCTGGGCCGAGCTGAACCAGCTCGCGCTGAACTGGTGGCAGCGACCCCTGCCGAAGGCTCGTCCAACACAGCAAGCCGAAGAGGACTCCACGATCGAAAGCTGAGAAGCGTCCCGGGGGTATATGCGAGGCAAGAATGACCAAGGCCGAGAGCTTCGGCTGGATGTGACTGCGTTGGTCAGGCAGCTGCGGCTTTACGCGGGTTCTGAGTATGCGGGCACCTTTATCGACCGGAATCCAACAGTCACGCGCCTGCTCGCCGCCATGGTTCTGGAGCCAGACAACGAGGAGCAGCGCCGGCCCCCTGACGATCGCGGCCTCGTGGTGAGCCTTCGGGACCGGATCCTGCGAGCCGCACCCTCGCAGGAGCGCAATTACCTAGATGGGTGGTTCGCCGTGCATTCCTCGACGCTCGGCTGGCTGTCCTACCTCCTGATCCAGGCCCGCCCGCGATCGTGGCAGCCCGTTGCTTCGGGCCGCGTCACCGGCGAGCGGGGCTCATTTTCGGTGGTCTTGGGCGCACGGCCAGCACAGCAGCCCCAAGGGGAAAAATCGCCGCTTGGCTGGATGCGCGAAGTGATCCAAATCAGGGAGGTCGTACACCCGGCTCCATCGCTGGGCAGCGCAGTGGACTTCCTTGAACAGTTTTTGTCTAGCGAGGGCCTCGGGCCCGACAACCTGACTGCTGGCAGCGGGCGAATCTACCGGGACGGCCAGCCCTTCGCTGTGATTTTGCTTGAGCCGCAGCTGGCAGTCTGGGAGGCAGACCCGGCGTGGAAGCCCACCAAGCGTCTCGCCAGCTCGCTACGGTCGTGCGGGCGCCGCGGAGAGGTGGCGATGCAAGGTGCTCTTGGAGATCCCAAGGAGTCTGAGGATTGGGCTGCGTGGCTGCTTTGGGTCCTGGGCCAAGGTCTGCAGCAGCGCCAACTGGTCTTCGTCGAGCTTACGAGGCCGCCCGCCCTTTCGGCCCCGAGCTCGGGCAGCCGCCAGCCCGGCCGCAGTGCGCTCACGAATGAGTGCGCGCTCAAACTCAGCGACGGCGCCGAAGACCTGAAAAATCAAGCGGCCGGCTGCCCCGCTTGCGTCCATGCCTTCCGACAGCGAGATGAATGCGACTTCCCGCTTGCGGAGGTCGTCGATGGTGCACAGCAGATCCTGCAGCGACCGGGCGAGCCGATCGAGCCGCCACACCACAAGCGCGTCCCCGGCTCGGCAGAAGGCGAGCGCCTCCTGCAGGCCCGGCCTGGCCGTGTTGCCGCCCGTGAGCTTGTCGGTGTAGATCCGCTCGCAGCCGGCGGCCTTGAGCGCATCTACCTGCGAGTCCAGGTTCTGATCGGGGCGAGACACTCGCGCATAGCCAATTTTCACGGGCCAAGAGTCCCACAACCCATCCCTGGGGTGAAGTTCTGGGACGTAGATTTTGGGACGGGATTTTGGGACGCTTTTGGCGCCCGATGGCTTGCGCCGAAGGTCGGCCGGGGCGACGTCCCACAAACGACCGTTTTTCGGACGCTAGGCTGCGGCTCTGTGCATGTAGCGGCAGCTCCATGCTGAAAAGCCTATAGGAGAACCAATCGTGTTCGATATCGGCAGATATTTGGGATTCTGGTACGAAGTCGCCCGACTGCCCAACTGGTTCGAGCCCGAAGGGTCGTTTTCGTCCGCGGAGTATGGGCTGTCGAGCGACGGCAAGATCACCGTGAAGAACACGTCGTACAACCCGCTCTGGGTGCCGTTTGCACAGCAAACGGGTGTAGCTATTCCCATACAATCTCAATCCTTCCCACTAAAGCCCACATTGGGAGTTTCCTTTTTTCCGGGCGCGTGGGGCGAGTATCGGATTGAACTGCTATTTCCCAACTACGACGTCGCAGTGGTTGGAAACTCAGCGAAGTCCCAGCTTTGGGTTTTATCGCGAAGCCGAATTCCAAGAGCGACCTTGAGTCTCATTTATGCGCAGCTGCTAAACCTTGGGTACGATATAACACGTATTCAAGTCAATCCCACTCTCGTCGGGTAGGGCTATGCCAAAGACGACCGTGGTCATCGATGGGAACACCTGCGGGCCGATGCCTGGCTTTCATGTGTTCGTGCGCGGCAACCCGCCCCGCCTGGTCTGCTACATCCGCGGCATGCGCTGCGAGCACTGCCGGAATCCGTTTCTGATCTGGATGACCGACGATTCGCGGTGGCGGCTGCTTCCTCGTCGATACTGGAAATCGCGGCTCTGTGTGCCTTGCTATCGCCTTTTGCTGCCGGCGGGCCGCTAGCCCGCCCTCGCCCCGGGGGATCGATGTCGCGCATCGTTTGGCCCATTCCGTTAGTGCTGACCAAGAGAGTCGGCGAGTCCGTCAAGGCACGGCGAGCCGGCAGCGGCCGACCGCACAAGGGCATCGACCTCTTCGCGGACGCAGGCACGCC